>JAIYBR010000221.1 GCA_027488435.1 Flavobacteriales bacterium | reverse complement strand
CGCAGTTGAATAGTATACATACCGCGAGGCAAATCGGTGATATCCATCGTAACATTCGAACGTAATGGATTCATGCTCATTACGCGTCGGCCTGCCACGTCGTATACATCAAGCATTTGAATCGCTGAGCCATTCGCAGCGCTTACAGTGAAAATACCGGTTGTTGGATTTGGATAAAGTTTAAACTCAGACTCTACCTCATTTATATCTACAGAAGCTTCACATGGATTGCCAGGCAATTGCATGGCGCACATGATTCTAGTAGCTGCATAACCCTGAATCGTGTCTAAGTAGGTCATACCCTTTTCCATAGACATATCAGGGTTCGTTAACAAACCATTCGCATTATTGGGATTGTCCGCATTCCACCATTCCCAAGGAGCGCTGTCAGCGGCTGCAGATACAGGACGATTTAAAGGGTACAATCCAAAATAACCGTCGTTGTAAATGTTTGCCTGCGCAGTAAAGATGTCACCTTGAACATCTGCTGCAGCAAATGAAGCATTCAAACCGAAAGCATTAGCCATTTGCTGAACATGATAACTACCGCTTACTTCCACTACAGGAAGATTGAATCCGGGAACGATAACAGTTCCGATTCCATAAGGAGCGAATAGATCCAATGGAGCATGGAATGATATCATGGGAACATCTTCTTCAGTTACCCATGAGCTGTCACCACAAGCACCACCCATGTTGACCATAACATTAAAGTCAGAAGAGTAACCCACGTGGTTAGGATAGCAAAGTGTATCATTATCCGCCGGATTAATTCCTAGAGAAGTTCCGAAAATATCCCCGTTGATCGCCTCGATAACCATAGGCACCGTGATGAAATTACCAGAACCTGGTGGCACTTCAATTTGACGAGTGAATTTTGGAATAGCTATGTCAGCATATTCATTGATGGTCGCAGCGGCGAAGGAAATGTATCCACCTGTGCCTTGTCCCCATACGCAGATACGGGAAGGATCAATGCCGAATGGGTTAGCATTCTCCGCCTCAGTTTTACGGAAATAACGAATGGCCGTTCTGCAATCTTGAACACCACGGTATGCAGCATTGATGAGCGTGTTAACGCGTTCTTCCTGAGTGGTTGCAACCGGATTCCAACCTAGGCGATAATCGCAAGAAGCAACAACGTAACCCATACGAGCCAAACGTGAACACATTTCAACCACATTCAGGTCGGTCTTTGTTCCGCTAGTGCTGCCATTTTGCGGAGTTGGCAGGAAGTTTCCCGTGTGGAAATACAAAATAACAGGACGATTAGAAACGGTATCACCGCTAGGAGTGTACACGTCCATTAACAAAGGTTGTGGAATTGCCTGCCCCAACTGCGCATAAGCAATAACAGTAGCGTTTACGCCATAGGTTACATTCGACTGTACATCAACTGACTCGAAAACCTCGGTGAGGTAGCGTTGAGCAGATGAACCCGAATACACTAACATGGCCAAAGCCAGAAATAGAGTAGAAATTTTGTTCATGGTTAAAAGATTAAATGGTTTATGAAATTGCAGTGCAATCTACAAAAATCTGATAGTGCTGCACCTGAGCAACGCTTACTTATAAACAGGAAGATTGGAAAATCAGTTTTTATCCCACTCATACTGAATGGCAAAAAATGCCATTCGACCAATTAATGGTCCTCCGTATGCTTCGATGTGAAGGTTATTGAGCAAATTCGAGCAACCAAGCTTGAAGTTGACACCCGATTTCTTAAGTGAATAGTTTACTTGTGCATCCAGTATGGTAAAGCCCGGTACCGGACCTGTAAATTGGGGTGAACCTTCCCAGAAATAATCATCGACCCACTTATAATTCAAAGCATAGCCCCAGGTATTACCTACGCTGTTCGGCCATAGCTCTCGTCCGTTAACTCCCACGTTGAATTTGTGAAGAGGGGTATTGAATGCTGGAATTATAGGGTCATCTTCCTGCTTTTTCACCAGTTTATTGAATGAATAGTTGAATGAAAAGGCATGTTGCTTCCAGTAGTAATAATTGACACCAAGATTGGCGCCTTGCGAAACGACCTCATTTGAACTGTTGGCAGCATATCGATAAACACGAATCTGAGACAAATTCTCGATTTGACCTGACTCAGTGAAAGGAGCGTCAATTCCAATGCGATAACCTATGAAGTTTTTATAGAATGTGCTAAATGCCGAAACATCCAGGAAAAGGCGATTGTTCAATGTTGCCCTATACCCCACTTCTATTGACTGAGCTTGTTCCGGACGTATTGGATCTACATTGAAATATTCCAACGATGAGGCTTTTTGCGTATCACGCCATTTGATGAATGAATCGACTGTGATAAGGCTGTCGGCCCCCTCCAAATTCCCCCTCAGAATTGCCGGCCCCACGTTCAGGTTGAGGTACTGGTCGGTCAAAGTTGGATTGCGAACTGCGCTGGTAAAAGATAAACGCAAGAAATGATTGGACCTTGGTGAAAAAACCACAGATGCTGCCGGCGAAAAAACAGCGTCAAAATTTTGATTTTTATCGGCTCTCATGGTAGCGCTGAATACCCATTTGTCGGCCACCTTCTTTTCCATCCCTACGTAAAATCCATATTGATAATTTGTAAATCTGTTTTTGCTGTACGTAGTATCGAAACCCGACGCGGCATCGCCGGTTATTGTTTCTGTGAGCGTATCAATGAAAATAGTACCATCCGAATCTGGAGTGTACAAACGGCCACTAAACCCTACTCTCAATTCATCCAGTCGAGAAAAAGACCATTGATATTCACCTTGCAATTGGTACAACGCTGACCTATCATAGAATTTCGTGCCTTGTTCCTTTTCGTTGTTTTTACCTGAAGTAATTCTATTGAAGGCAGTATTGAATTGATCTGTTCCTGGGGAATAGTAGCCAAGGCTATCCATGGGTATCCCGGCGTTCCCGTTATTGGTGAGATTCTCAACCCAATGATGCCATTGCGCAAGAGAATCACTGTACGTATTCATCCAGACTGTATTACTGTAAGGCAAGAAAAACTGTTCGTAATATGGGTCGAGCACCGGGCCCGGCCAGGCTGGGTTTAACTGTAAATTCGGGTAACCCAGCGCATTCATTCGCGGAATAACCTTCTGTTGCCAATACTTGAGGTACACCGAAGCCCAGTCTTCATTCGATCGAGCATCCTCTTGCAATCGCTTAGCTGTGAAGTACGGGTCGTAACTGTCGCCCGCATTTTCATGAGTAGCATAAGCACGCAGAAAGTACTTCTTATTTTTTCGCAGCTCTATTCGGTTCTGGTAGAAGAGAATATTACGCAAACTAAATCGGTTGTCGCCCTGATATACAGTAGTGCCCTGACCAAAATTCGACTGAAGTATGAGTTCAGGTGAATCGTATTCAAGTTCGGGCTTCAAACGAAAGTGGGCCGCTGCACTCACCTTCAAATTTTCAGTGTCATAATCAACCAAATCCTCCTCCCTATACCCTGTTCGGTAGAAAGCACCAACTCCTCTATACTGTTGCGATGAAGGAGATGCAGTTGAATAGTCGTTAGCCGGGAAATACTCGTCGCCATAAATATTGACCGCATCAAATCGACCGGGATTATTGCTTCCGTCTGACGAACCATAAATGGGAGTATAATTTGTCGCTTGCCAATCCTCAGCTGCGAGGTAGAGAACATTCAACTTATAGGCAAACCAGGGATGGCCATTCTTGTTTCGGAAAAAATCAGCCCATCGCACACTGGGTTGTACCATGCTCCTCTCCCCGACTTTCAGATTGGCGGTTAGTCCGGGCGTCAGAAATGGATTCTTTGTTTCCATGCTGATTACGCCATTGAATGCACCAGGGCCATAATAAGCACTACTCGCTCCTTGAACAACCTCCACCGACTTCACGTCCAGATCAGGTGCTCCCAAGAAATTTCCAAGTGAGAAATTCAATCCGGGTGACTGATTGTCTACTCCATCAATCAGTTGCAGCACGCGCACCGGAGACGTGCTATTGAAACCGCGCGTATTAATGATTCGGAATCCCAAACTAGCCGAAGCAATATCGACACCTTTGAGTGCAGCTAATCCCTCGTAGAAATTACCCGTGGGAACTTCCTTGATGGCAATCGCATCCATACTTTCTACCGTAAGTGGATTCATTTTCTGCCTTTCCAGGATGCGGTCTGAAACGATATTCACATCCTTCAACAGACTTTCATTCGATGAAAGCCTTATATCCAAAGGCTTTTCCGCTGAGGCTATGACTAACTCCTGAGAAGTATAACCAACCAGAGAAATTTGAAGCGTTGTTGGCAACTGTGAAATCTTGAAACTGAAGTTTCCGTCTAGATCGGTCGTCGTTCCATTGCCGCTCGCTGCGTCGCCAATCACAGCACCAATGAGAGGTTCTCCCGTTACTTCGTCATAAACACGTCCGCTTACTTCGAACTCACCGGATGTAGTTTCCTTGTCTTCTGTCGGTTGGTTTTCAGATGAACTTGGCTGTGTATTCAGCATGGAAGAAATGACGGGAGACTTTACAATTTGCAAAAGCTCCCTATCGGAGTCGAGCTGCATGAATTCACCGCTGATGGCACCATTCAACATGGCCTGATTCGAATAGCGAACCACATACTGCGATGTGAGCATGGTAGTTGAACTCCTAAACCAAATGAACTTGACAGTTTGATCAGTTACCTCTGTGATGGATCCACCGGACTCTTGAACCAGCAATTCGGCACTTTCAGGTAATGCTTCCAACACGCGAATTACATCACTTGCATTGGGCATATTGATTTTTATGGTGACCAAGAAGCTAGACTCATCGATTTTGGTCAGCGTGCGCGAATAAGGTTGACTCTCGGTTTGACCAACAAGGTTGCCTTTCAAGAAAAGAACAAGACCTATAAGGCAAAAGATTATTCGTGAACGCGCCATTGATGGTGATTATCGATCCTTCGCATCGAACGAAGGAATAAGCTGTGGTTTTATTCTTTCAAAAGTAAACGATTCCACGCTCCGAAGGCAAGCAATTGGTATAGTTTGAGGTGTCTTATTCAACCACCTCAGGAAGCACAAAGTTCTCTGACTTTATCATATACATCCTCTGCCGACGGCTTGCTGAAGTAATCACCATCACTTCCATAGGCAGGTAAATGCGGCTGAGCTGAAAGTGTTTGCGGTTGAGCATCCAAATAACGGTAACCACCCTGCATATTGATAACCTCGTTGAGCATAAAGGCAGTTGCGCCTCCTGGTACGTCTTCATCAACGAAAAGAATGCGATTCGTTTTCTTCAGCGATTCGACAATACTGTGATTACGATCGAAAGGCAGCAGGGTTCTCACATCGATTACTTCTGCCTGTAATCCGCTCTCCTCGAGCATTTGGGCCGCTTGCAAACATATATGGATGGTTGAACCATACGAAACAATCGTCACATCACTGCCCTCGCGAACTATTTCAGGAACGCCTAATGGTATTCTGAATTCCCCAATATTCGTTGGCATGGGCTCTTTCGATCGATATCCATTTAAACACTCCACTACTAAAGCAGGTTCTTGCGCTGCAAGCAACGTGTTGTACATGCCGGCAGCTTGTGTCATATTGCGTGGCACGCACACATGCATTCCGCGAACGCTGCTGATGATAGCAGCCATCGGGCTTCCTGCATGCCATACACCTTCAAGTCGATGACCTCGCGTCGATATGATGAGCGGAGCGCGCTGGCCTCCGCGCGTTCGCCAATGAACAGTTGCTAAATCGTCGCGCATTATTTGCAACGCGTAGTATAAATAATCGAGATACTGAATTTCGGCAATGGGGCGCAAGCCACGCATGGCCATTCCAATGCCTTGTCCGATAATAGTAGCTTCGCGAATCCCGGTATCGCTCACACGCAAATCCCCGTATTTTTCCTGCAAGCCCTCTGCTGTCTGGTTAACACCGCCTATCTTACCAACGTCTTCCCCGAAGATGAGTGTCTCCGGTTGGGTGCGCAACACATAATCCCAATTATCGCGAATGATGACGCGACCATCAACCATTTCGGGTTGTGAATCATACTGTGGAGGCACCGGTGTTACTGACAAAGCCGATGAAGTTGATTCGTTGTATAGTTGACCTGAGTAACGGTCTTCGCATTTATCGCGCAAGGCTTGCAAAACCGACTCAAGCTGCGGAGCCGCTGCAACCTTGGCGTTCAAACGCAAGGCTTTCTTACCGGCTACAAAAGCATCTTTGCGAATAGGATCTAGAGTCTTGCGAAGTTCAGACGCGATTGCCATTGCGCTTTCTGTACCTAGCGCCTCGATAGTCGCAACGCACGTCACAATGTCGGAATCTACATCGGCTCGATAAGCACTCCAAGCCTTCTTTTGTTCTTCACGTACTTGTTTTCTGGCCGCTTCGCGAATATCATCCAATTCCTTTTCGCTGGCAGAGCCATCGGTAATGATGAACTTCTTGAACTGTTCTATGCAGTCGTATTGTTCATACCAAGATAAAAGCTCTTTTGATTTATATCGCTCGTGTGAACCGCTCGTACTGTGACCTTGCGGCTGCGTAATTTCTTCCACATGAACTAAAACGGGAATATGATTTTCACGGCAATAGTTGACTGCCTTCTCGTACGTCATGAGGAGCTCAGGATAATTCCATCCCTTTGCTTTGAATATCTTAATTCCGTTGGTCGTAGTTGTTTTCTCAAAACCTTTCAATGCTTCAGAAATACTTTCCTTGACGGTCTGAAATTTCTTTGGTACGGAGATACCCCAACCGTCGTCCCACACGCTCATGCACATGGGTATGCCTAGCACAGCAGCCGCATTCATACTTTCCCAAAAAAGTCCCTCACTGGTTGAAGCGTCACCGATGGTTCCGAAAGCTACCTCATTACCCTTATTGCTGAACTGGGTATGGTCTTGCAATTCCGGCAGATTACGATAAAGTTTGGAAGCCTGCGCCAGCCCAACAAGACGCGGCATTTGTCCTGCTGTCGGTGAAATATCGGCTGATGAATTTTTCAGTTCGGCGACATTCTTCCACGATCCGTCCTCGTTCAAAAAACGCGTGGCATAGTGTCCGCCCATTTGTCTTCCGCCACTTGCAGGTTCATGCTCAATATCGGTATGCGCGTATAGTGCTGCGAAATACTGCTGCACTGTCAACTGCTCAATGGCCATCATAAGCGTCTGGTCGCGGTAGTAACCGCTACGCCAATCGCCCGGTTTGAACTGCTTAGCAAGCGCAATTTGCGCCAACTCCTTTCCATCACCAAAGATTCCGAACTTGGCTTTTCCGGTCAGGACTTCCTTTCTTCCTAACAGAGAAGCCTCGCGCGAAATACACGCTAAGCGATAGTCATCGAGCATACGTTGACGGATCTTCTCTTCGGTGAGAATATAGTCGGGCGTTTCAAACGTTTTAGACATGGCGCAAAGATAATGAGTACAGGCCCCTTTGCGGAAATATCAAAGTGCTATGAAAGTGTGTTTTTTTTTGATGGCTGCAAGGTCAACTGCTATCTGAGCGGCAACCTTTGCATTATGGAGAACAAGTTCCTTGTTAGCCGCCTGGCTGTTACCGCCCGTTATGCTATGCATTTGCTTCAAGAGAAACGGAGTTAGCTCCTTTCCACTCACTCCGGCGCGAACAGATTCCGCTATGGCCTGCTCTATTGCAGGCTCAATTTTCTCGCGCGTTATTTCAAATTGTGCCGGAATCGGATTGGCGACTATCGTTCCGCCTGAAAGATTCATGCGCCGTTTTTCATGAATGAAAGCTGCGATTTCAGATGTAGTATTCAGGGACAGGGTTAATGGGAGTCCCGATGTGCGCGAATAGAAAGCGGGAAATTCGGTGGTTTGATAACCTATCACGGGCACTCCTGCAGTTTCGAGATACTCCAGTGTCTTAGGTAAATCGAGAATAGCCTTTGCACCTGCACTTACGACAGCCACATTCGTTTGGGCGAATTCGGGAAGATCGGCTGATACATCCCACGTCGACTCTGCTCCGCGGTGCACACCACCAATGCCACCGGTGGCGAAGACTTGTATTCCCGCCATTTCGGCCAGAATCATGGTAGCAGCTACCGTTGTTGCTCCGTTGATGCCCTGAGTAATCGCAAATGGAAGATCACGTCGACTGCATTTCATCACATTTGTTGCCTGCGCAAAGCGCTCGAGCGCAGCCGACTCCAATCCAATACAAACTTTACCGTTCAGTATGGCGATGGTTGCGGGCACTGCACCATTGCTTCTCACTGCATGCTCAACTTCACGCGCTACGGCCAAATTATCGGGAAAAGGCATGCCATGAGAAATGATGGTACTCTCGAGCGCTACCACAGGCCTATGCTCGTTGAGAGCGGCATGCACTTCTTCCGAAATAGTAAACTCATTCATCCAACTCATAGCATTAGCTATTTAGATCTGTTTGAGCGCGGTGAAAATTCAACACGTTCATATACTCATTCAATAACCTTTTATAGTCCACATCAACGGATTCTGAATTGGTCTTGTGCACGACAGCAATGCTCTCAAGCAGCTGCTCCTCGGGAATAGGATCTTCTATACTTTCCAAAAGCGTAAGACATTCCAATGCGAGGGCATAATCCCCTGAGGCTGCCAATTCACTAATCTGGCTAACAGCATCAACTGGTTGCAAGCCGGTATTCCACATAAACCCGATAACATCCTTTCGGATGTGTTTCCATTCAGGATTTGAAAGCGCCTGCAAGAAATAGATTTCCACGTTCGAGACTTTCAGAGAGCCAAGCATAGAGGCCACTCGGGTTCGAAGCGATTCGGAAGCATTTGACGCAAAGAACGCGATCAACGGTTCAACCATGGGTGCCGATCCATCCTCTTCGCAGCTGCTGATCGCTTTGGCTGCGCGTGTATCATCACCGCTGAACAGGTCGTTGCGTATTGCATCTAAACGTCGTTGTTGTGCTATTGACATCCTTACATTTTTTTTGCAAATGTAGACTTTAGCTATACCAAAGAAGTTTCAGAAAAAACAGAAGGCTTGATTTTTTTTGGAGTAAACTTGCCTAGCCATTCAAGTTTACAAAACTTCACACATGAAATACTTCATCACAGCCATCATCGTTTGTGCAAGCCGTATCCTCTTCGCACAATCGACCGGAAACATTGACGTGAGTATCAGCGGACAAACCACGCGCGAACAATTGAATCAAATGCGCAAAGATTTGCATTTACAGGGCGTTGTATTCACCTACTCACCTCAATTTGATCAGGAACGCCACTTAACAGCATTGAGATATAAGTTCACAACAACCGATCAGGTTTTAATCGGGGAAGGAGAGCATATAGCGCTTCAACAAAACGGAGCCAATGTGCATATTCAGGTTAATCCGATTACGAAGTTTTATACTGAAGAAAAAAATGCAGCTCCACACAAATAAGAAGCTGAAATTTCATTCTAACAAAAGCCGCCATGAGCGGCTTTTTTCATTTGTAAGTCTTCAATAATTGAATAAGCTCTTGTTCCTTGAGCGAGCGCTTTTCCAGCCAAACACGTTCATCTTCTTGCAATGGGCGATGTCCCAGAAATCGGATAAGCGGCTCTGAACGCACCACAAATTGCTTCGCCTTTTCCGAAAAAAACATTTCCTGAAACTTACCAATGATAAAGTCGACTGCCTGAGACGTAGGATGCAACATGTCAGGATTGTAAAATCGATAATCGCGAAGTTCATCCATCATGATTTCATAGGCCGGGAAATAATGAACAGCGGCATTATTAGCTGCGAGTTTACTAGCAGCAATTAGCAAATGAGCTTTCGACAATTGATTTCCTTGCGCCCCATCTCTCCAATAGCGCACAGGACTTACCGAAATAATGACTTTCAGGTGCGGATTAATCGACCATAATTCATTCAAAAGAACCTGATACTCCTCTACAATTTCATCGGAAGACATCAATTCCTTGGTAAACTTTTCCTGAGGTATTTTATGGCAATTAGAAACCCACTCGTTGGTTGCTTTCCATTTATATCCCCAAGCAGAACCCCATGTTAAGAGGAGCGTTGATGCATTGGACATTGACTCACAAGAACTCGCCAGTTGTGTATTCAACTTTAAAACAAGCTCAGCTGTTTTTTCTGAGCTAAACAAACCATGAAAGTCAAAAGAATGATAAAGGCTATTATTCAGAACGAGTTCCTTCTCATCGTACTTCCGTTGCAGAATTGCTCGGCGCAAGCAACGCGCTATCACGGAGGGTTGAAACAGAATTCCGTTGGGATTCAGATTGACGTCAAAACGTCTTTGCTGTAACCAATGGCCCATCTCCTGGGCAAAACAGGAGCCTGCAAGAAGCAGTTTATCTGAAACATTGATTTGATGTTCCGACCGGGCGACAGGTATTTCAGTGGTAAACTTCATGCTACCGTTTCAGTGTGAAGCAAATCGGGCAGGGAAATTTTACCGCAATCGAAATGCCCCTTCGGACAAGCCGATTTACCATGATTACCGCAAGGTTTGCAGGGAAGCTCAAGCCGTGATTGAACTATGCCGGAATTGTTGGACAGAGGACCAAAACCAAATTCCGGAATAGTACTGCAGAATACGGCCCTTACAGGCGCATTCACAGCAGAGCACAAATGCAGCGGAGCGCTGTCGTTGGTATAGTTCATCTCGGCCTGTTTCATAAGCGCGGCCGATTGCAAGAGCGATAGCTTACCGGCAAGAACGGAAACATGTGTATTGTTTGAGGCGAGTGAATCGCAGAGACTGCTGTCGCCCGGCCCTCCCAACAAGTAAATCTGAACATCGGTGCGAGCAGCGATAAGCTCTCGCCATACTTCCACCGGCGCTTGCTTCGTGAACCACACCGAAGATGGACTGATTGTGATGAAAGGCTTGCTCGTATAAGGAGTCACAGCAGAAAAATCATTCGTGGTCGGATAAAGCACAGGTTTTGCCTTTTCCACTTTCAACCAGGGTGTCGTAAGTTGCAAGCAGCGATCAACTTCGTGAATATATTCCAGCTCATTCCTTTTTCCCAATCGATGTTTGACTCTGTGCGAGAAGAAAACAGAAAGTGCAGATGAACTGAATCCGGAGGTTTTAACGGCACCCGACAAAAAGGTTATAAGCGCAGACGCAGTATGACGTTGCAAGTTGATGACGCCATCGAAATGTTCAGCGCGAATAGTGCGTATAAGCTTGAACAGATTTTGGTATTTCGCCGATCTTTTGTTCCAAACATGTACGCGATGAATAAATGGATGTCCTTGAAAAAGCGTCTCATTACCGGCACGCACAAGCATGCTGATTTGAGCATCCGGAAAATGCTTGTGTAGTTGCTCTGTCACTGCAGTAGCGAGAATCACATCACCAATGAAAGCTGTTTGTATGACAAGAAATTTTTTCACGTGTGGAACTTAGGCTGATACATTGAAATCGCGCAGAGCGTCGTTGAGTGATGTTTTCAAATCGGTGCTGGCTTTGCGTTTTCCTATGATGAGAGCACAGGGCACGCCGAATTCTCCGGCGGGAAATGATTTGTTGACCACGCCCGGAATGACCACCGAGCGATCCGGGATTTCACCTGTAAACGAAACGGGCTCGGGACCGCTCACATCGATGATGCGTGTGGTCTTCGTGAGCACTACGTTGGCGCCCAACACTGCCTCCTTCCCTACTCGCACTCCTTCCACGACAATTGCTCGCGATCCAATGAATGCACCATCTTCAATAATTACCGGCGCCGCTTGCAGCGGTTCGAGAACACCTCCAATTCCAACACCACCACTCAAGTGAACGTTCTTCCCTATTTGCGCGCAACTTCCTACAGTAGCCCAAGTGTCGACCATCGTTCCTGCATCGACATACGCACCGATGTTTACATAGCTCGGCATCATAATAACGCCGGGTGCCAAGTACGCGCCATAGCGAGCTACAGCATGAGGCACAACGCGCACTCCAAGTGTCGCATAGTTTCGCTTGAGCTCCATTTTGTCGTGAAACTCCATCGGTCCCGCCTCCATCGTTCTCATTTGCTGAATGGGAAAATACATGACCACCGCCTTTTTAATCCATTCGTTGACATCCCAGCCTCCGTTCTCATTCGGATTGGCTACTCGCAACTCACCCTTATCCAGTTTTTCGATTACTTCGCGAACAGCTTGTTGGGCCTCATTCTCCTGAAGGGCTTCACGGTTATCCCATGCATATTCAATGATCGATTGCAAATTGGTCATCTTCGATTTATTTGGTCAAAAATAGTTGGTGCATATTCACAACCTGAAATAATCATCATGAGTAAAGCATTGGGCATCGATTTCGGAACAGTTCGCATAGGGCTCGCCATGACCGATTCGGCGCGCATCATTGCCTCACCGTTAGAGACTATCCCCAGCAGCGGGGCTCTGCAGTATCTGAAAAAACTAATCGAGAAAGAAAAAATAGAAGACGTTGTCGTCGGCGAAGCTAAATACCTCAATGGAGAAGATTCAGAAATCACAGGCTTGCAACTCGAGTTTGTGCAAAAGCTTGCAGCACAAAATGTAAAAATCAGAATCCATCGAGTGAATGAAATGTTTACGAGTAAAATGGCTTCTCAGGCTTTAATCACTTCAGGGGCAAAGCAAAGCACACGTCGAGATAAGGGAAACCTCGATAAAATAAGTGCGGCCATTCTCCTTCAATCATGGCTCGACTATCACCACACTTAACTCTCAATAATCACAAGCGTACTTTTCGGAGGTTGAAACGCATTGAACAATTGTCGAATCATTTCTTTGTCGTTTGCCAAGGTTTCCTTCAAGATATTTTGTGAGCGCTCCTGCCAGTTATTGGATGGATATATCTCTTCCCAGATTTTTTCGAGAGCGGTCAGCTTTTGCTCTTCCTTCATTTTAATTGCCTTCCAAGTTTTGGCTTGCAACTGATCGATGCCCGCTAAAGCGCGTTGCGCATCGGCCATTGTTGTTGCCACGAGGGTCGGTTCAACTTTCCCAATTCGCTCGGCCAGTCGCTCAAACAGTATGACAAGCTCTTTCTTTTCATTCGAGAAATCGGGCTTGTCGCCGGCAAGAGCTGTGATAAGTTCTTGCTTATCGCTAAGCAAATCGCTTGCTTTCAATCCCAATTTAGAAAGACGCTTACCGGTCGCCTGTGACAAAATAATTGCAGAGTCGCGCAACACCAATGCCGGCATGATCATTTTACATTCGGTAAACAACGCATTTAATTGAAGCCAGTAGGCTAATTCGCCCGGACCACCAACGTACGCTACGTTGGGTAAAATGGTTTCCTGATAAAGAGGTCGAAGCAACACATTGGGACTGAAATTTTCGGGATGCATGTCTACTTCTTCCATCAATTCAGACTCGCTCCAGGTGCGTTGCATATCGGTCGTATGCCAAGTATCGGCTGCTCTTTCGATGCGCACCCTCGAGTTTGGGCTCAAGTAGAACAGATTAATTTCTCTTGGATTCACCTGAACGTTATAACCATGCCGCACAAGCATTTCATTCGATCTACCCACGCATGAGAAGGCAATACCTTCTAGTAGCTCACGCTTTACTATGGGCACAAACATCTGCTTCAGCCGGGCATCATCCGGATTGATAACAACCAATCCCCATTCACCGAAACACTCATGCACCCATGATTGGGTTAATTCAGACCATGCATTTACTTGCATTGCCCGACTCCACATCTCGAGGAGTGTTTTGCGCAGCCCCTCATCGTGAACCGAATCGAGCCACCGCTGGAACACATCTTCAAATCCATTCAGAGTAAAACGTCCAACTGCACCCGTTTGATTTGTATTCCATTCAATACGTGCTCCGTTTTGAAATGTATGATTGATCTCCTCTCGATCATGGTCTTCACTAGCAAGCCAAAAAACAGGAACTACCTTCTTCGTTGGAACAAGCGATTGAAGATTCTGAGCAAGTTTGATTGTACTAATAATTTTATAAAAGAAATATGCCGGACCTCCGAAAAGACACAACTGATGTCCTGTGGAAACGCAAATGGCATCACCATCAGCAAATGCTTGGATGTTGTCATTGACCTGCCGAATGGATACCAACTTGGCATATTGATTCAATAAAACCGAGTGAAGAGCGTCATACTCCTTTGAAGAAAAGTGTCGCTCATTGGCATAGCGCGCAATTGCATGCAGCGAAGGCTCAATCTCATAGAAGGTCCTAACTTGAGCATTGGCCTTACAATAATCGACTACAAGAGGATTTAGCTTTCTGAAATCGATATCAGGAAAGGAATTGAGCGGCATGAGGCGAAATTAAGGACAAGCCACGGCCATTTACATTGTTATTCAACGCACCAAATGAAACATTCCCCTCCTATCCTCACGTTGTCTTTTACCATTGGGCAGATTTCTCCAATATGTGATCTGCCAGACATAGGCACCCGGAGAGCATGGGGAACCTTCAAAGGCACCATCCCACCCATTGGTTAGCTGATTTGAATCAAACACTTTGGTTCCCCACGGGCTAAAGACTTCTACCGTCCACTCCTTTTCACTGTATGAAATGGGAATAAAACGATCATTATTACCATCGCCATTCGGCGTAAATGTATTCGGTATAAAAAACTGCCCCCCTCCTGAAATGGGCTCAAGAACCACCTTAGAGCTATCCTCCTCCTCTACTTCCTCACCATTCGACCAAAGTGGTTCAATAGTGAAGTAATCGAAGAAGTAGTAGGCTACGCTTGGATTGGTGCCTCTGAAAATCTGTATATTCTTATCGGCATCTTCACCAAACAATCCGACCGTCATATACTCGTAAGCTTCTTGCGGATAAAAAGTAAAGAGAAACGTCTGCCATTCAGAGGAATAGACGGTTGACTCTATTTTCAATTGAGGCTGTGTGCTGATTGGATTTGTGCCTGTCTGCATCGCAGGTGACATACCAAAGTGGATTCCTATCCCGTTCACGGCGAGCCCTGCCTGAGATGTCGGTAAATGACTACCATTCGTCATTCGAAAAGCAACAGCGTAAGGTTTACCAGCAACAAGGGGCTCAGAAAGTCGTGTGCTGATGTATTCTCGCACGTTTGTATTTGATCGACCACAAATGGCAAGCCCCATCACGGCATCACCATCAAATGATTGAACGATCCCCATTGATGTCTCAGGCAAATCGCAAGAACTTACCGCATCGTAGTGAAGAAGATCGGGCGTTGATTCACTGCTTCCTGCATTCGACCATCCTGTTGCTCTTTGCCATTGACCTAAACCATTGGGCATAGAACTAATCGATTCAAAACTCCCATTGTCGAGTTGAGCTCGGAGAATCATTGGCAATGAAGCCATGAAAATTAAAAGCAAACTTCTCATGATTAGCTCTTGTAATGTTGCTAAGATAGCATAATTACATTATTAAAATGACTAAAAAAACCAACGAGCAAAAAGCATCACGCCGACACTCTTTAACTCAACTGTGAGCAGCGCATTACTGCTAAAAGTGGCCGAGGGAAACGATCCGCTTACACTAGCACCGAGCGTTATAAATCGATTACTTGAAGAAAATTCACCGCCGATATTTCTTTCAATTCCCAGCGCAAAATGAGGCACAAGCAGGTTGCGCTTCTCTAGTTTTTCCGATGTCACGGTGGTCCACTCTCCTTTCTCGTTGATCAAATAGAAAGGGTCACTAGTATTCGCTGTTTGAACAAACCTTTTAGCTACACCCGTTTCTACGAAAAAGCGCGGATACTTAAACCCCCGACTGAATGTGGCTCTTACTGTAGCCAAGACATCCCGGGTATTGTAAACGAGCACGGGACTGTTCAGTGCAATAGACAACGTGTCAACCTCACCAATATCCGGTGGCTCCGTAATTGTAAAATAAGACATCAGTAGTTCATTCGCATCCGAAGAAAACGCAACAATGCTGTCTTCCTGCAACTGCTGCGGAGACTTCAGCGAAGTGTAACCAATTCTTATTCTATTAAACGCAAAAGCAGCAGAGGCTGTTAGTTCCAATGTCCCCTGATTTCCTTCGATGGTAAGAAATCGCATCCCGAATTCACCACCAATGCTGAAGCTGGGCTGCAGGAGCGAAGGTAAACCTGCGAAATCATTGAGTAAACGCAACGTATTTGAATTTGATAAGACCGTGGCCAACGTATTGTGAACTCCCGCTGAAATAGAAGCACACCACAGCTGTTTTCGCATGGGCTTCAGAACAACGGGTTGGCGGAAGGCTGAATCAATGGCAATAGTCACTTCATCTTGCTCAATGTATATGGTATCAGAATCGATGATGAGCGTATCCGATAACGGACCATATTCCAAAAAACCAGCAAAGGCAGCATCGTTAATCGAAGCTACCAAAAAAAATGAAATTATCCGATACCAATTAAAACTGCCCACAATTTTCAATTAGACAGAGCAAGATACAGAATCTCACTTATCCGAAACCTGGAAAGTCTTCACTTTCAAACCCTTCTTTACTCCCTTGCCCGAAGGTGGCACAGAATCCTTCTTACCAACAACTGAGCTCGCTTCAGAATTGGCTTCATCAGAACGAGTCTCTGCAGAGGTCATATCTCTAACAACATCCGTTGGTTCCTTTTCTGGAATTGCTTCAGAGGAGGACGCTTGACGAGAAGATTTGGGCGATATCTCTTTGCTGGTCAATTCTATGGATTGCGCACCCGAATTGACCTCGGGTGCATGAGAAGCGGGCAATTCCTGGTTGCTGACGCTAGGTGTTTCCGACTGGGCCGATGAAGGGCCATCGAGCACCGGTGTTGCATCCTTCATCCTGAGGTTAATCAACAGCGATGCAGCTGTAACAATGAGCACAGCATACCAGATATTGAAGCGAGTAGCACTAATCCTTGTGAAATTTGACCACCACAATTTTTTCCTCACGCCCTTGTAAACAGAATGAGGAACCTCCGGTTTGTATTCAACCAATACGGAATGTATGTTCTGGAAAAAACGATCTTCAGACATGATGTTCTTTTATTACGGTTGCTATAGTTTTTAGTTCTCGTTGCAGGTAAACTTTTGCTCTTGAAAGTTGCGACTTGGACGTATTCACATCGATGTTGAGCATTTCACTGATTTCCTTGTGCATAAAACCTTCTACCACATACAGATTGAAGATGGTCTTGTAGCCCATTGGCAGTTTCTCAATGCATGACATCAACTCTTCAGCGGTATACTCCGAATCCTCATAAGCAGCGGGCTCTTCATTCATCCTGGTCAAATCATCTACGTCCTTCTGAAAAGCATGCTTTAAATTGCGGCGATAATTAGTAATAGAGGTATTTACTGCGATTCGGCGAAGCCAGCCCTCAAAGCTCCCCTGGTGATTGTAGCTCGCGATATTGTTGTAAATCTTCACAAATACCTCTTGCAACACATCCTGGGCCTCCATCTTATTACCGGCATACCGAAGACATATACCATAGAGCAGCGAGGAGTATTGCTTGTAAAGACGATCCTGAGCGTTTTTCTCGCCGCGAATGCACCCTTCAATTATGTCTCTGCTGTTTGGCATGTCGACTATAAAACTAAGGGAGTGCGCCATAGGTTGCACGTCTTATCCAAAAAATCACTTATCGGAGTTTACGACGACCTATCACGCTGAAAACCATGACTCAACCTATGATGAACAGCATGGTAGTCCAAAAACCAAATTAACTTGAGGCTAAAACTATTATTTTGAGGAAGTCCGAGGGTATACTGAATGTCTTCCGATAGCGAGCCGGGCACCGAATTGTCAAAAGCTGAAATATCATTTTTCCAGACCAGATTCAGCTCGCTGCCAGGAGTAAAGATCCACGTAAAAATGAGGTCTACAGTGTATGAGTTGAAGTTCTGGTTCTCCCCGGAATTTTGGGTTTGCTGAAGATCGCCGGAATCGGTCAAGGAATAAAACTCATTGAAAACAGTGTAACCCCAATAATGTCGTACACGCGCATTAATAACAGCAAAAGCATTTAGCGCATACTTCAGCGAAAGTACGTTTGTATGCGAAATGACATTTCTTTTTCCAAAAAGCGGTTCTGATTGGGCTTCATCTTCAAAGGTGTATGCAAAACCAATATCGTTGACATGGCTTTGGTAACTATACACATAATTCAAGAAAAGATGATCATTGAACCGAATGCGCGGGGAAATCCTGAAATTATATCGAAAACGCGCTTTATCCTCGTAAAACCCATAACCCGTTCCTACGTCGATTGCAATTCGCTTTCTGTAATCGCTGCTGTACCAACCGTAAAGCATTGAGTTGGTAAATGTCCTGAAAGATCTTCCCCAAACCCGCGGTTCAAAAAAGTCATTTCCCCGAATTGGGCTGCCATCGATATTGATTCCCCACGTATTAAATTTTCTGGTTGTAATACCGGCGGAACCTTCATAAGTAAGCGATGAAAATCGGCGAGGCGCATACAAATTTTCCCACATGATGGTTAAATCGCTCCACATCCTGTTAAACCTTCCAAACGGCTTGAAAATACTATATCCATTCGATAGCCACGCTCCTGCAGAATTGTTGGCCTCCAGAAAGCCCAAGTCTGTTGGGTCGTAGGTGTCTGATTCCAGCCACTGACCAATGGATGATGTCCAGTTGCCACTGATCTTACTAATAGACACATCCTCTCTGAACCCGTTTCGGCTCGTTGAACTTATGTTGTTGGCCAAGCCCGATTTCAAGTTGAATGCAGCATTGCCCGAGATGCTGAATAAATTAGCCTTGTTACGCAAATCGAAAGAAGTTCCCAAAACGTTGACGTCATAATCTGAACCGTTTCGCAAGACGTTGGTATTGATAAGAGACACAAACGAGTTATTAGGCAGCACCTGATCGAGCACCGTAACGTTGTAATTAGAAAGGCTCGATGTACTAACCGTTCGCTTCTGTCCGTTCAGGGTATCTAGTACCATAGCCTCGCTTGGCGCTGTCACCGCATTGAAAAACCCTATTCCCAACTTGTGCTTGTTGCGACCGGATATTTTCATTGCATTGATGACTTGATCTTTCGACGGATTTTCAGTTACAATTTCATGCGCATTCAAATTGCTGTATGCATCAAAAAAACGAAGCGGCCTTTCAAATCCAATTCGACGTGAATAAAACAGATTTCCCTTCGAGAAAAGCTCTGTTCCTTCCGTAAAAAACTGTCTGTTATCGGCAAACTGCAATTCATACGCGCTAAGGTTCAACACTTGCTGGTCGCTGATTGTCTGCCCAAAAGCAGGAAGCAATGCTGCATCGAGGGGAAATGCATCATTCAAACCAAGCTTGAGGTCGAGACCAAAATTATAGCTCATCGATTTCGTTGATTCACCCGTATCACTGCCCTCCGTATTGTAATAGCCCGATGTGTATGGGAATAAAAATATACGCCGTGGTGGTTTAATATTCCGAATTCCCGTCAAAGTGCCCATTTGAGTGAGAGTGCCTGCCACCATCGGGTCGACCCCGCGCCAATAGCCATGATGGCGTGTTCTGCGGATGTCACGTTCAAAATTGATATTCCATGTTTGTTCCAAAAGATCAGGAAAACGAATGGCCGCAAATGGAATTTTCATTTCCAATGACCAACCGTTTTCCACGATTCTAGCTTTGGAATACCACACAGCATTCCAGCTCGGGTCATCACCATTATTATCCAGGCGCGCGTCGTATTGCTCTCCATTAGGTGTTGCATAAAAAGCAAATCCATTCATACCATCGCGATAACAACTGAATACTACTCCGGCATAATCTGTATTGCAAGTCTTGTCGCGACCACACAACTCGCGTAAGATACTATCGGGCGAAGAATCGTAACACATGATACCGATATATAGTGCATCATCGTGGTAAAGCACCCGCACCTCGGTTGACTGCGAAAGAGGCACCCCTGGAGTTGGTGAATCCATAATAAAATCTCCCGCTACTGATGCATGTAACCAGCATGAATCATCGAGAAAGCCATCCAATTTGGGCAACTCCTCCACTCGCAGAGCGCTAAGCGATTTTGCCTCATATTGTCCACGAGCCACATGCAAACCCAAGGCGCAGAGCGTCATGAGTACCAATCGGGTGAACACAGTTTTTTTCATAGAAAGCAGCGGCAAAAGTACATTTTACGACAAGAAATAAACAAATTGCAGCTTCATTGGTTTGTGGCAGAGATCAAATTTGCAGAAAGCAGCTCTCCGCATGTTGGCTGTAAATTCGCGAATCGTTCATCATGAAAAAAACGTGTCGATTCATATGGAGTATATCACTGCTCTTTTGCTGGTTGGATTCTCTATGCCAATCTTCCTCGCAGCCGCAATATCACACCATTAATGGAACAATTCAAGATGCCGCCAATGGAGAATATCTCGTGGGAGCTTTGGTGTCGGAACCCGAAAAAGGAATTGGCACTTCTACCAATCTCTACGGATTTTACTCTCTCACACTACCAGCCGGTAAGCAAACCTTACGCTTTAGTTTACTAGGATACGAGACACAGGAGTTAACTATCGATCTAAATAAAGACCTTAGCATCGACCGAGCCTTGACCAGCCAGGTTATTCAAGCCGGTGAGGTTACTATTCAAGGAGATAAGGACAACAACACCCGTAGCACCGATATTGGTAAAATAGGATTGGAGATGGATCAAGTCAAAACCTTACCCGTGCTGCTGGGAGAAATTGACATACTAAAAACCCTTACACTTTTACCAGGAGTTAAAAGCAGTGGCGAAGGCAACGCCGGATTTTACGTACGCGGAGGCGGTGTTGATCAAAACCTTATTCTGCTCGATAATGCAACGGTATATAATGCTTCGCATCTCTTCGGGTTTTTCTCTGTCTTCAATGCCGATGCTGTAAAAAATCTGGAACTCACCAAAGGAGGTATACCCGCCAATTATGGAGGTCGCCTAGCTTCTGTTCTTGACATTTCCCTTAAGGAGGGAAATAAAAGATCTTTTCATGCCCAGGGCGGTATTGGAACCATTTCGTCTCGACTCACAATCGAAGGTCCTATCAAAAAAGATACAGCATCTTTCATCATCAGCGCAAGAAGAACATACATAGATGTGTTGTTGAAACCATTTATAAAACCCACGGCAAACGCTTACGGATCAGGATACTATTTTTATGATGTCAACGCCAAAATCAACTGGAAAATTAGCTCACGTGATCAATTATTTTTGAGTGGCTACTTCGGACGTGACGTGTTCGACTTCAAGAGTAAGCGGACCAACTTCAACACCAACATTCCTTGGGGAAATTCAACGGCAACACTTCGCTGGAACAGGGTAATCAACCCTAAACTTTTCATGAACTCCATAGCAACGTTCACTAGTTATTCGTTCGCATTTGGTGCAAAACAGGAAAGTTTTGAGTTCACACTTTCCAGTGGCATTCAGGATATTGGAGGAAAAATACAATGGAGTTACTTTCCAAATTACAGACAACGACTAAAATGGGGCATCGATTACACCAGACATGACTTCAGACCTAATAGTGTTTATGCGCGGAGCGGTGACACCGAATTTGATACGGGCCCCAAGGTGACACTGATATCCCATGAGACATCCGTTTACATCCTGGACGAATTTGACATAACTGAAAAGCTTAGTCTCAATGCCGGAATCCGTTATTCGCACTTCGCGCACGTCGGACCATTCACTCAATATTCACGACAAGAATCCGGGCCTTTGGCATCGGTTGTTACCGTAACGAAAAAAGAATTTTCGAAAGGACAATTAGTCAAAGATTACAACGGATTAGAGCCTCGAATCAATGTTCGCTGGATTGTAGGACGCAATTCGAGTATCAAAGCTGGCTATATGCGTAACTATCAGTTTATACACCTCACTAGTCTATCTCCCACGTCATTGCCTACCGACATTTGGCTGCCTAGCACAGCGCTGCTTCAACCTCAAATTGGCAATCAGTGGAGTGCCGGTTATTTCCAGAATTTCTTAGACAACAATTGGGAGAGTAGTGTTGAAATTTATTACAAAACGATGTCCAACCAAAGCGAATACAAGGAAGGTACAAGACCAGATGAAACGCTAAACGACAACATCGAAAACCTTCTGTTATTTGGCTCAGGCAGAAGTTATGGCTGTGAGTTTTTCCTCAAAAAAGCCACCGGAAAACTAAACGGATGGATTGGTTATACATGGTCCAAAACGGACAGAACATTCGAAGCAATCAATGACGGAAAACCATTTCCAACCCGCTGGGATCGCCGACATGATCTGAGCGTTGTCGCAAACTATAAACTACACCCAAGGTTGGATTTAGGATTTGTTTTTGTTTACTCAACAGGTAACGCCATTACCTTACCTTCTGAAAGATATTTCTATGAAAATAAAATCATTGATGTCTACACGGAGCGTAATGCTTTCAGAATGGCTCCTTACCACCGAGCAGACATTTCAGCCACCTGGCACATGAAAAACAAAAGAGCAGAAAAAACGGTTGACGGAGAATTGAAAGTCCGCAGAAAAAACTTCAAGAGCAACTGGAATTTTTCTGTCTACAACTTATATAACAGGATGAATCCTTATTTCATCTATTTTGGCTCCGAAGGCCAGTTACAAAATGGGGTGGTTCAAATAAAGGCTTACCAAGTAAGTCTGTTTCCCGTTCTTCCGAGTGTAACCTGGAACTTTGAATTTTAACATGACATCCTCGGAAACTTCGCAATGAAAAACCTGGCTCAACTAAACAAGTACTTCTGGAAATACAGGGGAAGGTTATTCGCAGGATTCTTTCTCATTTTTCTGGGAAACATCTTCAGTGTATACGCACCTGTTGTTGTTCGCGACGGTATTGATTTTCTAGCCGATGCACTTCGCGTAAAAAACGAATTAGAATCACCTCAGAATATTGCGGCTCCAAGCTCCTTTCAATTCATTCATTCCTGGTTCAGCGACTTTCCGGCAACCATTCATTTCACTCAGGAAAATTATGCTTCAACTGTTGTCAAAATCGGATTGCTGCTCGCAGGCCTTTACATTCTCATGTTCATTGTAAAGGGAATTTTTCTGTTCTACCAGCGTCAGGCTCTGATCGTAATGTCACGACATATTGAATATGACATAAAGAATAGTGTGTATGCGAAATACCAGGAGTTGGATTCAACTTTCTACAAACGCAATAGAACAGGCGATCTTATGAACCGCATCAGTGAAGATGTTAATCGCGTGCGCATGTATGTGGGTCCTGCAGTCATGTACACTCTCAACTTGCTCGTGCTATTGGTAATGTGTATAGTTGTCATGCTACAAATAGACGTCGAGCTGACGCTTTATACCCTTTCGCCACTTCCCTTTATGATGATACTTATTTTTTACGTAAGTAAGACCATCAACAAAAAAACAGAACTCGTTCAACAACAACAATCGCGACTGAGTGCAATAGTTCAGGAAAGTATTTCAGGCATTCGCATACTAAAGGCATTTGGCCGTGAGTCAAGCTATTCAACCTCTTTTACGGAGGAAAGTGAACACTACAAGAAAAAGCAACTGGAACTTGTAAGAACCGACGCGCTTTTTATGCCTGTTATAGTCATCTTGGTTGGCCTGAGCACAATTCTAACCGTATACGTCGGTGCGCACAAAGTCATGAACGGAGAACTATCTCCCGGAGTCATAGTACAGTTTGTGTTTTACGTGAACATCCTTACCTGGCCCTTCGCTGTGGTTGGTTGGGTTACAAGCCTTGTGTTAAAAGCTGAGGCCAGCCAAGCACGTATCAACGAGTTTCTGAATACTTCATCATCCATTTATGATTCAGAAAATGCACAAAACTGGAAATCGGGCGATATTGTATTCAATCATGTCAGCTATACTTACCCCGATAGCGGCATCGCGGCATTACAGGATATCACGTTCACCGTTCCTGAAGGAAAAACAATCGGTGTAATTGGTCGAACAGGCAGCGGCAAATCAACACTTGCACAGCTTATTCCTCGCATGATTGACCCAACCCAAGGATCAATTCACATAGCCGGAACAGACGCTCGCGATATTACTACATCCTCACTAAGAGCTCATATTGGATATGCACCACAGGAAGTGTTTCTATTCTCAGATACCATTCGCAACAACATCTCGTTTGGCAGAGAAGCTGCGATGGAAGAAATATCAGCCGCAGCGCGAGCAGCCGACGTAGAAGACAGCATTCAATCATTTCCATCAAGCTATGAAACTCTTTTAGGAGAGCGAGGAATCAACCTAAGTGGAGGACAGAAACAACGCATTTCAATTGCACGAGCTCTCATAAACAACCCGCATATTCTGCTCTTCGATGACTGTCTAAGTGCCGTCGACACACACACTGAAGATCGTATCATTCGGAATCTAAGACTGATCATGAAGGGGAAAACAAGTATTGTGATTGCACATCGCATTTCCACGGTGAAAGATGCCGATTTAATAATTTACCTGGATCAAGGCAGAATAACCGAACAAGGAACACATGACGAACTTCTGAATCTCAACGGATCCTATGCTTCTTTGCATCGCAAGCAATTGCTTGAAGAAAGCTTGGATGAAGAAAATTCGCAGGGCACGAACGAATGATTGATGCACTTGTTTTGAAACAAATGTGTTCTGAAAATGAAAAGTCCCATAGCCATTCACTGGTTTCGTCGTGACCTCCGACTGGAAGATAATCATTCCCTTTCACGTGCAATTCTGAGCGGCAAACCTGTTTTGTGTATTTTCATTTTTGACAAGCTCATCCTTGATAAACTTGAGAATAAGACAGACCGCAGACTCACATTCATTCATAAATCACTGGAGAGCCTGAATAGTCAACTTGTATCGCAAGGAAGTACAATCAGAACATTCTATGGTGAACCGCTCGAGGTGTGGAAGGAAATTGTAAGTCAATATCCGGTGGCCGAAGTTTTCTGTAATCGTGATTATGAGCCCTATGCTCGGGAGCGCGATAAAACGATATACGAATTTCTCGCAGGCAAAGGGATTCCATTCCATGGATTCAAAGACCACGTCATTTTCGAGAAAGAGGAAATTGTAAAAGATGACGGACTACCCTACACAGTTTTCACACCTTACAGTAAAAAATGGAAATCAAAACTCCATTCAAAATCATTTGACGCGTTTGCCAGCATTCCCAATTCAGATCAGCTAGTTCAGCTCAACGAAGAGATTCTGTCATTGGAATCGATGGGGTTTAAAAACGACGAATTCCAGCATTATCCATCTGAACAAACATCGTTGACTATTATTCAAAACTACCACAACACGCGAGACATTCCATCGATAAGAGGCACTACCCGATTGAGTCTGCATCTTCGATTTGGAACGATCAGCATTCGATCGCTTGCACGAATTGGGTTCAATGAAAATGAAAAATGGTTGAACGAGCTAATATGGAGAGACTTCTATCAAATGATAATTTATCGTTTCCCCCATACCGTTTCTCACGCTTTCAAGTCGGCCTATGACAGAATACCCTGGCGCCACGCTCCGGAAGAATTCAATGCATGGTGTAACGGAAAAACAGGCTATCCGATTGTGGATGCCGGCATGCGCGAATTGAACGAAACAGGGTTCATGCACAATCGAGTGCGTATGATTACAGCAAGCTTTCTCACAAAACACTTGCTCATCGATTGGCGCTTGGGTGAGCGCTACTTCGCCAAACAACTTCTCGATTTTGATTTAGCAAGCAACGTAGGCGGCTGGCAGTGGGCAGCAAGCAGTGGTTGCGACGCCGCACCCTACTTCCGTGTATTTAATCCAACCCTGCAAACCGAAAAGTTCGACAAAGAACACCGCTACATCAGGCAATGGATACCCGAATATGGAACATCAAACTACCCTGATCCGATTGTTGATCACGCCTTCGCGCGAGACCGCGTTTTGAAAACATTCAAAGCTGCTTTGCAGCAAGAATGAAAGTAGATTTGTTGAATGGAAAACATGTTTCAGGACTTACAGGTACTCGACCTTTCAACTGTTTTAGCGGGTCCATCGGTTGGAACTTTCTTTGCTGAATTAGGTGCCACTGTTGTAAAAGTCGAAAGCCCGCGAGGCTGCGATGTGACGCGTACTTGGCGCTTGAATTCTGAAGATGTACTTGGCGATGTCAGCGCCTATTTTGCGTCGGTCAACTACAAAAAATCATATCGAAAGCTCGATTTCTCAAAGGAATCGGATAGATCTGAACTAAACGAATTAATTGCCAAAAGCGATATTGTAATTGTCAATTTCAAAGAAGGTGATGACCTAAAATTTCGACTCTCCCCAAGTGATGTGCAAGCCATCAATCCCCGAATTATTTATGCGTCATTAAAAGGGTTTGCTTCAAACCCGAATCGAATCGCATACGACGTTGTGCTGCAAGCCGAGTGTGGATTTATGTTCATGAATGGAGAAAAAAACAGCGGACCATTGAAAATGCCCGTTGCACTCATCGACGTTTTGGCAGCCCATCAGATGAAAGAAGGAATTCTATGTGCGCTCATTCAACGCCTAAAAAGCGGTCGAGGTTCAATCGTTCGCGTAACACTTGAAGAGTCAGCATTATCAGCGCTGATGAATCAGGCCAGCAACTACCTCATGGCCGGACACATTGCTCAACCCGAAGGATCCCTGCATCCGAATATTGCACCGTATGGTGAAACGTTTACCTGCTTAGATCAAAAGCAACTTGTTTTAGCCATTGGCAGCAATCAACAATTCGAAAAGCTATGCGAATGCACCATGCTAATGCGTTTGCCACATGAAGAGCAATTTTCAACGAACCAGAAAAGAGTGCTTCATCGCAGCGAACTCGCTGCTCTTCTTCAATCAAAACTTGCTTTAGAAACCAGAGATTACTGGATGAAACGTTTCATCGAAATCGGTGTACCCGCTGGTTCGATTCGTTCCATGGAAGAAATTTTCAAGGATGATTTCGCTAAGAGTATGGTACGTGAGGAAGTTATTTCCGAAAGTCATACAAAGCGAATGACGTCTATTGCTTTCCGGTTGGAATCTTGATTTGATAACTCTTTCCCTGAGAAATCTTCAGATAATTTTCGCGCAGCCAGGGGTTGTACCACTTCAATAGTTTATAAGAAATACCTTGCTCATTTGCAAATACGGCCAGGTTACCAATGGTTGTATCGACAGAGAAAACCGCGTATGCTAATGGCTCATACAACTCGGCGGGGCGCATTACAAAACCATATTGATCGGCGTGATTAAAAATCTCCTTCATCGCGAGAATGCGATACACATAACGCGCGGTTTCTTCATTCAGCAATAAATCCCAATAAGCGTTTTGGTTCTGACGCCCCAACTGACGTTGCAAGCCACCCATTCCCATATTATAAGATGCTGCAGCCATAGCCCAAGAACCGTAGCGATCGAAAGCATCTTTGAGGTAATGGCAAGCAGCTTGTGTGCTCTTCTCGACATCATAACGCTCATCTACCTGATCAGTAATTTCCAAATCATACTGCCTTCCCGTCTCCTCAAGAAACTGCCAAAACCCTTTCGCCCCGGCAGGGGAAGTAGCATTGGACAATGCACTCTCAATAACCGCCAGATACTTAAAGTCATCGGGTATGTCATTGGCCTTTAAGATAGGCTCGATGACAGGGAACCACCGATACGACCGTTTAATTGCCAACAAGGTGTTACTATGCCAATAGGTATTAACTAAGAGCTCACGGTCCAAACTTTCCCGAATATCTGCCCTTTCAAGAGGAACCATTTCACCGGCAAAATCTATTCTCTCGGGAAGAGGCATAGCAAAAATCCGATACTCTCCGTTGATGAGTTGCTTATAGGCGTCATTCTCTTCTTTGGTTGGTTTCAATCGATTTGCAAATGCCACAAGAACTAAGACAGCGACAGAAGCCGAAATGACGGCTGTGGCAGATACTATTATTAGGCGAGCGTTCATTTTGATTTTCAAAAAAACGGTGACTCGAATTCACGCATGAATGAAGCCTGAGCATCACGTTCCGAAACTAACGGGTTAAAAGCCCCCCAATCGATTGCCAATTCAGGATCATTCCATCGGATGCTGCGTTCTAATTCCTTGCTGTAATAGTTGGAACATTTATAAGCGAACACGGTTTGATCTTCCAGGGTCAAAAAACCATGGGCAAAACCTTCAGGTATGAAAAGTTGTGTGGCATTTTCTGCTGACAACTCAATCATAAAGTGCCGGCCGAAAGTTGGCTCTGTTCTTCGCAAATCAACCACCACATCTAGGGCCCGACCACGCGAAACCCTTACCAGCTTTGCTTGACCTTTGGGCGGAAATTGCAAGTGAAGACCACGCAACACATTCGCCTTGGAAACACTTTCATTATCTTGAACAAAAGTGACGTTCAAACCTGTTTCCACTCGAAAACGCGCCTCGTTAAAAGTCTCTTGAAAGGCCCCTCGTCCATCCGTGAACACAGAACTTTCAATTATTAAAATATCTCGAAATTCAGTACGTCGAATCTTCATTTTACTGTAAACGTTGTGGAAGCGTGAGTAACAATACTATACCCGAAAACAGGAACACCCATGAGCGCACCTCGGCTGAAACTTGCTGACCAACTCTTTTTCGTGTTTGGACATAAATAATGTCGCCAGCTTCCACCGACATATCCGCATACTGTATACCATCTATCGTTGACAAATCAATATGATAGGTAAGTCGCTCGCCACTCTCAGACTTTCTAAACAACTTGATATTGTCGGCTTCTGCGTATTGCCCAATACCACCTGATTTGGCTAAAGCTTCAATGACACTAATGCTCTCTGCACCAAGTTGCAAAACCTGTCCATTGCCCGCGGGACTAGTAAAAATTATCGCTCTGCGATTCATCACTTTCAGTTGGACGTAGGGCCGATTAAATTGAGGTGTATAAAGAGCTTCAATAAAGTCCTGTGCTTCTGCTATATTGAGCCCACTGAGTTTTTGCATTCCAATAACGGGAAGCTCTACAAACCCTTGTGAATTTACCAGATACTCAACATTGGCAGTTCGAAGAGTAGATTGAGTTTCAGCTGAACTCGTGCTCACTTCAATCATAAGCGCACCTTCGTTGGTAAAGAGTTCGAAGGAAATAACATCGTTGGGCTGAATGCGATAATCGATACTGGAAGAATCGATTACCGGAACATCGTAAACATAATCCTTCGGCGCCTGAAACATAAACTCAGAATTGATTCCGCACGAACTCATCAAGGCAGATAAGATCACAGCAAATAGAAAACCTTTAGACCGAAGCATGTTACAATAAGTTTATCGACAAAAGTAAGATGGAAAAAGGAATCCGACTTATCATCTTTGCAACATGAAAAAAACGGTTGTGATTGGAGCATCACTCAATCCGGAGCGCTACAGCTATAAAGCCATTCAGGCGCTAGTTGCGCATGGCATCGAAACCTTGGCACTTGGGCTACGCGAAGGAACCGTCGCCGGAATCAATATTCAGTCTAAGTTAGAAAATGCAAAGCACATCGACACGGTGACACTATACGTTGGCCCCCACCATCAAGCCCAATGGCAAGAAACGATTCTTGCATTATCCCCGCGAAGAGTCATTTTCAATCCGGGAACAGAAAATACAGCAATCGAGAATCTTTTTCGCTCAAAAGGAATAACTGTAGAACACGCATGCACACTCGTATTACTAGCTACGGATCAATATTGAAGTTCCATCCATGATTTCTCTGCGACCATTACTAAAAGAGGACCTACTTCTCGCCTTCGAATGGGAGAATATACCGGAGTTATGGCAAGTATCGGAACAACAAGGCCCATACAATATGGAAGAAATAGATTCCTTTCACGCAAAATGCTTGGACCAAAACAACCCAGAAATTGAGCGCCTGGTTATTTGCTTTGAGTTGCTGCCTATTGGTGCTATTGACATTTTCGAATACGATGAAACCAATAATCATTGCGGATTGGGTATTTTCATTGCAAAACCGGAGCACAGGGGCAAAGGCTACGGAGCCATCGCTTTGAATCATGCCATTGACATATTAAATAGAAGAGGTTGTCAAGTCATACGCAGTATCATCTATAGCAACAACACTTCGAGTCGACGCCTTTTTTTGAACGCAGGATTCTCCGAAGGCGCTGCTATTGAATACAACCGTCAACCTGCTCATCAATTTATTTGGACAAGAAATGTATGAACACGCGCATAAAAATTATTGCTACCCTTTTTCTAGCAGGTATCCTGTTGGGCGGATACTTCTTTTATTTCATATTCTTAAAAACGAATATTTCAGGCATTGAAATAGACTTCACTTGCCAGGTGAAAAAAACCACGCGTGCAAGTGAAATTTGTTATGAATGTAACCTTCCTTTGGAGAATTATTCAACCTGGGGAATTGCAACGACCATCAAACGTCTTAGGGACATTCGACCGGGAAGGTATCAGTTTAAAAAAGGAATGTCTAACAACGATATCATTCGCGAATTCAGATCGGGTGGACAGGCCACCGTCAAACTCAGAATTGATGATGTTTCTTCCTTAGATGAACTTGCCAGAAAATTAGGTGAGTCTCTAATGCATGATAGTTCTCACTTCATGAGCTCTTTTGAAAATGACACCATTCTCAGCAAGTTGAATATCGAAAAAAACAAAGTCGCATCAATCATTCGTCCCGACACGTATGAATTTTATTGGATTATGGATGGCGCTTCCTTCTTGAAAAAGATGAAAGAGCAGTCGGATAAGCTATGGAATTCATCGAGAACCGATGAATGCAGTCAGTTGGGATTGAACACACATGAAGTCATAACACTTGCTTCCATTGTAAAGGCTGAAACTTCGAATTTAGGAGAAGCACCTCGCATTGCCGGATTGTATTTGAATAGACTCCGCATTGGCATGCCATTGCAGTCTGACCCAACTGCTCTATTCGGCCGAAGGAAATCGTCGGGCCGAGTATACCTGAATGACATACAGAGTGAGACCCCCTACAACACATACAAATTTACCGGCTTGCCCCCGGGCCCTATCAACTTCCCTGAGAGCACGTATGTCGACGCAGTGCTACGCCCTGAACAGCATCGCTACCTATATATGTGTGCGGAACCGGGGGGCACGGGCAAGCATCGCTTTGCAGTAAATCTTGGTGAACATGAACAGAATCGAGCTGATTACATCCGATGGCTGAATAATCAAGCGAAAAACTGACCCTGTTCATAACTTGTATATTTAATTATCTTTGTGGCAACATGCTAGGAAGTAGTAAGATATCAAGTCGTCTTAAAGCACTTCTGCTGCTTATGGTATTCATCACCACTGCAGCAGCAATTGCGCTTTTCTTCAGCCAGCGCAGTCAAAACAACTATCTCACGAAAATTAGCCTTTCATCGCGGCAAAAAGCCATCGCGGAAGAATTGGGTCGTAAGATGTACGGCATTCAACGCCATGCTAAATCCAATACAGATATTACTTCAGAGACCGATGATTTACGCCTCACGCTCAGCAAATGGGAAAGTGCACAAAAAGCACTATTGACCGGAAGCGAGCATTACGGCACGAACGGCAATAACTCCAACGCATCACAAGCGATGCTTCAGCAATCATCAGGGCAGTTTGTTCAAGGGCGTGATTTTCTGACAGGCTTTATTGGAAATCCGAACGATTATGAAACGGCTCAACTCGATTCGGGGATGGTTGTGTTGGAGAATTACATTGGCAGCATCAACAACGTGACAGGGCAGTTCTTGGCTGAGAGTGAATTGCAAAGTAAACTTACGACTGTCGCGCTCATCGTTATCGCGGCGTCCACGATTTTTCTAATCTTCTTTGGAATTATCGCCATTCTAAAACCCTTGAAGCTCACGTTCGACTCTGTTCATACCGAAATAGAAACTGCTGAGCAAAAAGTGAAAGAAGCACTCAGTGCGAAAGCAGAATTTCTTTCAAACATGAGTCATGAGGTGAGAACTCCATTAAATGGAGTAATCGGAATGAGCGAAATTCTCCTTCAGAGCAAGTTAGATGAAGAGCAGCGTGCGTGTGCACGAAACATTCACAACAGTGCATTTCATTTGCTTGATCTATTGAACAATGTTCTCGACGTCGCCAAATTACAATCGGGTAAAATGGAAATACGCAAAGAGCGATTCAATTTGTCTGACTGTATCGACCAAGTAATAGACATGCTCAAGCCACTGGCACATGGCAAGAAAATCGAACTGATGAGCGACCTGAGTTCAAAAGTTCCGATAGAGCTCATCAGTGATGAACATCGAGTGCGACAGATATTGATGAATTTAGTCAATAACGCCATCAAGTTTACAGAGAAGGGTGAAGTAGTAATAAGAACAGAATTGGTTAACATAGAAAATGGATTCGTGCAAGTTGAATTCAGTGTGACCGATACGGGAATAGGAATCGAAGAGGATAAACTTGAGAAAATATTCGAGTCGTTTTATCAAGTTGATTCATCTTTTCAAAAAAAATACGGTGGCTCAGGTTTGGGCCTTGCCATTAGTCAAAGCCTAGCGACTGAACTCGGAAGCAAGATAAAAGTTCAAAGCAAACTCGGAAAAGGCTCCTCATTTTCGTTCGGTCTGGTTGCTGAAGTTTCGGGAGAAGAACATCGGGAGAAAGTAAATGCGTTACGAGGAATGCAGGCGCTAATTGTCGATGACAATACAACCAACTTAAAAATTCTCGTTAAGCAACTGTCGGGCTGGGGCATCCAAGTCACACCGTTCAATAGCCCCCAACTTGTCACTGATGTTATGTCGAGTCTCAACAAATTCGATTTTGTGATTCTCGATATGCAAATGCCAGAAATGGATGGACACTCTGTTGCGAAAAGTATACGCGCTCACTTCAATATTCAAGAGCTTCCCATCATTGTTCTATCTTCCATTGGTGAATATGCTATGGCCGATAACGACAATTTATACAACGCTTACTTAACGAAGCCGGTCAAGCAATCAAAATTGCTCGACACCATAATTGATGTGATGAAAATTAGCCCGACGCAACGAGCTAAACTCAACATGCAAAGTGGCAACACAGATATACTATCTGCGAAATCTCCCATCAAAATATTGCTAGCGCAAGACAATGAATTGTCGAGGGCGGTGAATGCAAAAACTCTCGAGTTGCTCGGTCATACGTTTATCACAGTAGCATCAGGAAGAGAAGTTATTGAAAAGTCGCGCAGAGAAGATTATGACTTGATTCTAATGGATGTAAAGGACAACGAAATTGATGGCATTGAAACAACCAAACAATTGAAGCGATTAGTGAGTTACGATGCCATGCCTGTGATAATCGGTTTGAGTAATGATCAGAAAAAAGACAAAGCATCATGCATGCAAGCGGGCATGGACGACATCTTAGAAAAACCAATGAGTGCAGAAACGCTGCGTCAAAAAATCAACTACTGGATTATCCAAGAGTAAATCGTCTCGTGGAATTAAAGCCTTTCATTCAATCAATGCTTTCGTCTTGTAACATGATGGTGTAGACATGAAAATAAAAACTTGGATTGTTCACCTTCTGCTCATCGCTCTTCTGCATTTTCATTCCAACTCATTCTCGCAAAAAGATACAACAAACTTCAAGCGACGTGATGTAATCGCATGGAGCAGTTGTATGGCAACAGCAGGCATCAGCTATACGTTGCTAAATGAATTGTGGTACAAAAATTTTCCCCGTACCAAGCTTCACTCCTTTAACGACAACAGTGAATGGCTTCAGGTAGATAAAGCCGGACATGCATTCACATCTTATTTGCTTGCCAAACAACTTTCCGATTTCTATTCGTGGGCACAACCTTCTGGAAAAGACAATTGGCGCGGCATTTCAACAAGTCTGCTCTATATGACGAGCATAGAAATATTAGATGGGCGAAGTGCGCAGTGGGGATTCTCATGGGGTGACATGCTTGCGAATGCGAGTGGAATTTTCGTGTATGCAACACAAGATTTTTTTTGGAAAGAGCAACGCATCGCACTAAAATTTTCTTACACTCCATCAACATTTGCAGTGATGAATGAATCAACACTTGGTCGTAATTTTCAACAACGCATTTTAAAAGACTACAACGCACAAACATACTGGGCATCATTCAACATACATCGATTTCTGGCTTCTGGCGCGGATTTCCCGAGGTGGCTTAATGTTGCAATTGGATATGGTGCAACTAAAATGACGAGTGCAAATTTCGTTGTTGATGATGTTAATAATTTTCAACGTGAGCGTGAATTCTACTTTTCATTTGATGCAGATTTGGAACGTGTTCGATGGAAGAAAAAATGGATGCGGCGAACAGCGAAAGTTTTAAGCTTCATAAAAATTCCAGGACCAACTTTTGAAATTCGTGATAATGGAAAAATAAAATTTCACGGATTGTTTTTTTAAGACCTGAACAGAAACCGAAGTGAAAAATTGAAATGGGAGTTTATCGAGTGACAGAGATAACACATGCCTCACCCAAAAGCTGGGAAGATGCTACGGAAAAAGTTGTAGAGGAGGCAATGGCTCGTTTCAATAGTGTTAGTTCGGTGTATGTTCAAGACCAAACCGCAAAAGTGTTAAATGGAAAGGTGAATGAGTTTTGCGTTACGGCCAAGGTCACTTATGAAATTGTAAATCACAAATCAACTGTTACAAATATGAAAACAAAGTCAAAATCACACGCTGCCCCAAAGGCCGTGAAGAAGGCTGCTGCCAAGAAGGCTGCTCCTAAGAAGAAAGCTGCTGCTAAGAAAGCTGCTCCTAAGAAGAAGGCTGCTGCTCCTAAGAAGGCTGCTGCTAAGAAGGCTGCTCCTAAGAAAGCTGCTGCTCCTAAGAAGGCTGCTGCTAAGAAAGCTGCTGCTCCTAAGAAGGCCGCTGCTAAGAAAGCTGCTCCTAAGAAGGCTGCCGCTCCTAAGAAAGCTGCTGCAAAGAAGTAATATTCTTATTAACGAAAATGAAAACCCCGCAATGCGGGGTTTTTTGTTTTTAAAAATATGGATACTCCGTAACTATGATTTCTATTTCTGCAGTTTGATGAACACAGGCAAATGATCCGAGTAGCCTCCTTTGTAAGAGTCGCCGGCATAGGATCTACTTGGACGAGCAATTCCCTCTTTGTCGCGAAACAATATCTTCTCATCGCGCAATACACCCGCAGCTTGCGCATCAACATGCCAGCCCTTGGTGATCATGAATCCGGAAGAAGTGATCATTTGATCCAATGCTCCCCACTCACCCTTATAAAAATAAGAACCATTTCCAGCTGTATGAATAGCATACATCTGATTGTAAAGTGGAGCTGAAGGTTCATTCTTGGCGCCAAGGATTTCGAACATACTCTTGTCGTTTGGATGATCATTGAAATCGCCCATGATTAGAATTTTCGCATTCGAATTCTCTGAAAGGACAGCATCTACCTTAGACCTCAACAAGGCCGCTACTGCGAACCTGTTCGGTTCGCTTTCCGCCTGTCCACCACTTCGACTTGGCCAGTGATTGACAAAAAAATGAATTTCATCCTTACCTAATACTCCGCTAGCGTGAAGAATGTCTCTTGTGTTTGGATCTTTAGGGTCGGGCAATGCAATGGAATAATATTCGAAGCGAACATTCTTCAATCTCGAAGCATCGTAGATAGCAGCCACATCGATGCCCCTCTCATCCGGACTATCGGCATGAATGATTTCATACGAAACCTTATCAGCTCTTGTATTCCATTTAGGTTGCTTAACGAGATCAACGAGTCCTGAACGATTCTCAATCTCACACAATCCGATGAACACCGGCAACTCGCCCGGCAACAGATCGATTACTTCTGATATACGCGACAGCTTTTCATTGTATCGCGGTGCCGTCCATTGAAGTTTACCCGTTGGCGTGAAGTCTTCATCGATGGTAAGTGGATCATCGATTGTATCAAACAGATTCTCGACATTATAGAAAGCAACTACCGCTTCTTCATTCGAGCCCTTATCTATTTTCTGTGCAATCGCACAAGAAGTGAGGCCCGCAAAAAGAACGGATAGTAGCATTAAAAATGAGTGTTTCTTCATCACATAGTTTTTCCGCAAAGATGCCCTGATAAAACGAATTTCAAAAAAATGTAACTAACCGCAGCCGGAGCGCGTATTACCCTGCAAACTGATCTAACATGAATAAACGTAAACTCTACACGCTGCTGTTTGGCATGTGCACGTTCGGATTCGGAGTAATGGCACAAAGCCAACTTCAGCCGAAAACAGTACATTTAAATGCAATGATGCAAACCGCCGCGGAAACGGGATCCACGTATCGACTGCAGCTTACGCCCCTCGACGACACCAAATACAAAGGCTCCGTTTATGATGGAATGGAAAACCTAAAAGTAGAGGGTCAATACATCGAACGTAGCGGCCGCTATATTGAAGACGGATACTTTAAATACTTCTTTCCAAATGGAAGTGTAGAAAGCGAGGGTGAATACCAAGCCGGCGTGAAAGTTGGTTATTGGAAGCGATTCGACTTTATGGGAAATCGAAAACCGGATCGTTACTATCCACCGTCAAGCGCGAGTATGCGGCGCAAATCGATGAACATCGACATATCCACAGACAACTAAACTTCCTGTTGGCCTGACTACTTTTGGCAGGCCATGATGAAACGATATTCCTGCCGAACCTATCTTTCGATGGCACTGACCTGGTCAGTGCTTTCGGCGTTGATGTCGTGTCAATCCAATTCGCTTGATGCACGAAAGGTATTTTGTTACAACGAGAGCAATGGCATCACAACACTCGACCCGGCGTTCTCGCGCGATATCGAAGTGATGTGGGCAACCAATCAGTTATTCGATGGACTGGTTGAACTCGACTCACAGATGAAAGTCATTCCGTGCATTGCTCATCGCTGGGAGATAAGTAATGATGGAAAAGACTACACCTTCTATTTGCGCGATCACGTTTACTTCCATCCAAGTCCTCTTTTCAATGACACTTCAGGACGCAAAGTAGTAGCATCCGATTTCGTTTACAGCTTCAATAGATTGCTCGACCCTGCATTAGCTTGCCCGGCTTCGTGGATTTTCAGCAGTGTAGATCGTTCTAATCAGGGCGGATTTGAAGCAATCAACGACAGTGTTTTCGTCATTCATTTAAAAGAGCCTTTCCAACCATTTTTAGGTATGCTCACAATGCAATATTGCAATGTCGTCCCAAGAGAAGTGGTCGAACACTATGGTGCCGACTTTCGAGAGCATCCAATTGGAACAGGCCCATTCCGATTTGCCTTTTGGTATGAGAACGTTGCGTTGGTGATGCATCGAAGTAATAACTATTGGATGAAGGATGAGTCAGGTCATACACTCCCCTATCTCGATGCAGTCAAAATAGAATTCGTGAAAGATATGTCTGTCGAGTTTCAAGGGCTACTTCAAGGCAAGTACGATTTCATGAGCGGCATTCATACCTCGTTCAAAGATGAGTTGCTCAATCAATCGGGCGAGCTGGCAGAAACCTATAAAAGCAAATTGAAGTTTCAACGAACGCCTTTCATTAAGACCGATTATCTCGGTTTTCAGATGGATCCATCGGCAGAAATCAACGCCAATTCGCCTTTGATGGATGTAAGAGTGCGGCAAGCGATATCACACGCAATCGATAAAGATGAGATGGTGAGATACCTCCGCAATAACACGGTATTTGCAGCTCACAGTGGATTCGTTCCTCCTATGTTGAATCCGGCTAACAAAATTCAATTCTATGCCTATGATGTAATGAAGGCGCGCGCGCTGCTCGCCGAAGCCGGTTATCCGGATGGAAAGAATATGTCTGAAGTGGTTCTCTCTACCACCAGCGACTATGCCGACCTGATGGAGTACATTCAGCATGCCCTCGGTAAGATCGGAATACCGGTCCGTATCAATGTATTGCAAGGACCGGCCCTGCGCGAACAATCAGCAAAAGCACAGTTGGCCGTATTCAGAAAATCATGGCTGGCCGATTACGCCGATGCAGAAAACTTCTTGACGGTATTTTATTCGCCGAATTTCTGTCCAACAGGCCCGAATTACACGCACTATAAAAATGCCGAATTCGATTCACGCTACGAAGCCGTTCGCCACGAATCCAATGACAGTATTCGACACTCACAAATAGCAACCTTGAATAATCTGCTTATGGAAGACGCGCCTGTCATACCCCTTTACTACGACCAGGTTTCACATTTCGTGCGCAACAATATTCAAGGACTGCAAACCAACCCCGTGAACATGCTCGACCTGCGAACGGTGCGCAAAAACTAACACACACATCATCGACTATGAATCTCAAAATAGACATGCATACCCACATCATGCCCAAGGTTGTTCCCGACTGGTCGGCACAATTCGGTTATGGCAGTTTCATTCATCTCGATCATCACAGGCCGGGGTTTGCGCGAATGATGCAGGGCGATAAATTTTTCCGCGAAATTGAATCGAATTGCTGGGACGAAAATATTCGCATAGAAGAGTATGCGAAGTATGACACACAAGTGCAAGTGGTATGTACCATTCCGGTTTTGTTTGCTTATTGGGCACAGCCTTCCGATGGACTTACCGTTGCCCGTTACCTCAACGATCATATTGCAGACATCGTGGCTAGATATCCTAAAAACTACGTGGGCCTCGGCACAATCCCCATGCAAGATATCGACATGGCCATTCATGAATTGGAGCGGTGCAAGGCTATCGGCATGAAGGGCATTCAAATAGGAAGTAATGTCAATCAAAAAAATCTGGGCGAAACTATTTTCGAACCACTGTGGCAAGCCATACGCGATCTAGACATGGCTGTTTTGGTCCACCCGTGGGAAATGATGGGGCAAGACGACATGAAGAAATATTGGCTTCCCTGGTTAGTCGGAATGCCTGCAGAAACAGCACGGGCGATGTGCTCGCTCATTTTCGCAGGTGTTTTGGAGCGCTACCCGGAAATTCGCTTCAATTTCGCACATGCCGGAGGTTCCTTTTTGCCAACCTTGGGGCGAATTGAGCATGGATTCAATTGCAGACCCGATTTGGTTGCAATCGACAATCCCGTGAATCCCAGAGAGTATGTAGGAAAATTTTGGGTCGACAGCGCAACGCACGATGCGAAGCTGTTCGAATATGTGTTGAGCATGCAGGGATCTAAACGTGTTTCCCTTGGAACAGATTATCCATTCCCATTAGGCGATTTAGAAGTGGGTAAATTCATTACTCAAATGAATCTGCCATCCGAAGATTTGCAGGCCATTTTTTGTGATTCAACTCTTGAGTGGTTGAAACTCGATCGAAGTCAATTCATTTAGTCTTACCGAGCTTAGCCGAAACAAAAATGAGTTGCTGATTGGAGTAACGTGCAAAGACGTCATACCACTGCGTTTGTTGTTTTCGGATAGACTTTGCGTTTAATACAAGCACCGGGATTTTAGCGAGCGTATCTTGGCGGAAACCCATAATCTCAGTGCGTATCCAAGCATTGTCGGCAGAGTCTTGCGCAAGAATACTCTGGCCAATAAATGCGAGTGAAGAATCGGGGAAGAATGAGGCATCGATAGCCGGCCGAATGGAATCAAGTCCCTTGGAAGGATGCCAACTTAAAAAAGTCGCCGCATTTTCGATACAGCGATCGGCTATGGTCAATTCTTCGCTTGTGAAGGTGGCTTGCATAGGAGCAAACTTATCCGGAGAAATATTAACCCTCACAAAGCAATTGCTACTTCGCTGCTGTTCGCTAAGCTCATTGAAGAAAGCCAATGCGCAAACAGATGTGATTTGCTCTGGTGTGAAATCGGGCATAATGTTCGCGCCCTCAATACTGAGCGAATAAACATTCCCGGTCGATTGCTCCAACAATTCTGCTTTGGCCTTTGTTGCACCAACAAGTGCGGCCGACTTCATTGCCGGCTCACGAAGGGAACCTCCGGTGCAACCAATAAAAATGAGGCTTAGAATAAAAAGCGGTAAATAGCTGTTCGATTTCGAAAATTTCACCATGTGAATTGCCCATTAAATCGTTTCTCATTGCCCACACCGTCAATTATGGTGAGTTCAAATTGATGCGCTCCGGGCGATATGTATCGGTTTTCGAAATAATAGGTCAGTCGACTGTTCTTTGCATCATACTCCATGAGCGCCCACTTGCCGTCGATACGAGGAATAATTTGATCGACACCGGAAAGCCCATCGGAAATTTTAAAAGAAAAACTCTTCCTTCCTTTCATCACCGGTGCAAAATCGACGACAGAAATAGCAGGCTTAACTGTGTCCGTCATAAGTCCGAAATACCCGAGATACATGGGCTCCGCAGTAATCCATCCATTCTCATACTTACTAGGCTCAGCAATCAATTTATCTTTATCAGGGTCCCAGCGAACAACCGTTGTTTTCTTCTCATAACCCGATTTTACTTTGTCGGCTTTCAATGCAAGAGAATATGAATTGTGCACAGGCTCGTATGCAGATGCAATCAAATAAGCAGGCCCTACTGAGTTTGGAATCTTTGTCGTTTCACTGATATCCAAATCTAGATTTTCATAAAGTGTATTGGCTTTCATGGAGAGCCTTACACGCTCTGTTTCAACAGCATTGTCACGCTCCCAGTCCCAATGAGCAAGATGAGCTTTCGAAGGAGCAACTTTTCCCTGCGCTGTCAGCGACTGAACACTGAACTTAACGCGCGTTTCATTGCCCATAATATCGAGTAATCGATACTCACACACGTGGCTTTTTCCATCACGAAAGCTGACTACACCATCATTGACAAGGTTGTCATAAATATCGAGTGGATTTCCCGGCAAACGATACGAGCCATGTATAGAACTTCGATCTTTTTTAAATCGCTCATAGATAGTGTGAGCATTCATAGCACGGTTCGTAGCAAAATCGAGACGATCCATGCGCTGACCGTATATCTGCAAACCATCTACAAAAAACTCGATGCGGTAAATTCCACATCGGTTGCTATTACCGTCCAACATATCAACCGTAGTAATGGCAAATCCGACATCGCCATAAACGTTGGGCAACGTGGTAGTCTTGAGCCCTCCACCCTTTGTTTCGAGCGATACGGGTATGCGCGCTCCATTCACCCAGGAAGAATCGTTCATAGGAACAACCCAAACATTAGATACAGAAGGCGGAATTTTATCCTTCACCTGTAACCCGAATAAGAGCGGATTCAGCAGTTTTTCGGTTGCGGTTTCACGAATCTCGAAGTGAAGATGTGGCCCCCCACTACTACCCGTATTACCCGAAAGCCCAACCACCTGGCCTTTGAAAACCGGCAAAAGACTCTTTTCCGGAAAAAGGTCTACGCTGAAAGACTCCAAATCATACTGCTGGCTTTTGGCATACTCCTCAATAGCAGGTGCATACTTCAGCAAATGACCGTAAACGGTCGTGTATCCATTGGGGTGGTCTATATACAAAGCGTACCCGTATCCAACCGAAGCAACCTTTATCCGAGAAACATATCCATCGGCAGCCGCGACAACATTCAACCCTTCGCGTTGCTCTGTTTTTATATCGATACCGGCATGGAAGTGATTGGTGCGCAATTCTCCAAAATTTCCGGAAAGATTAAGAGGTATTTCCAGAGGCGACCGAAAAAAATCGGTAGGATACTCCTTGACTTGTGCGAATAATGCTCGCGGCAATGTTGAGAGAACAAGAATGAAAACAACAATCGGGCACTTGCACATATACGACATAATGGCCCAAGATGGCGGGAACTCACGCTTTATTCGACATACTTTCCCTTAAAATATGAACACACGAAAAAGGAAAAATCAAACTTGTTGCAAATAGAACTTAGCGTAAATTTGACCCACAATCATTAATGACTCTATTCTTTGTCAGATCCAATGAATGAACTTTTGATCGAACGCATACAGGCCAAAATCGTCACACTAGGTGAGGCCAAACTGAATCTTCAGCAGCAGCTTCAACGCTTGCGCGAAGAAAATGAGGCCATGCATCGCATCAATAAGGAACTTCAACAACAGGTTGATGAATTGAGTAATCGAGTAACTAATGGTGTAAACACCGGCTCAATGCCTACACCGCAGGACGAAAACTTCCGCGGTGTTACCCGACACAGGATCAATGAGCTGGTGAAGGAAATAGATGAGTGTATTACGCTTCTCAACAAATAAGCAATAGACATGAGCGACATTTCGATCAAAGTGAACATTGCAGGCCGCACCTACCCTCTCACATTGGGCAGTGCGGAAGAGACAAACATCCGCAAGGCAGAAACGGCCATTGAAGAGAGCATACAGGCATTCCAACAGAACTACGCAGTAAAAGATAAACAAGACCTGCTGGCCATGGCATCGTTACAAATGGCTGCCAGTGCTATCAAAAACCAGGAACCACGCATTGAGCGCGTGGTAGAAAAAGTGGTTGAACGTGTAGAAGTACCGGTCGATCTCTCTCCTTCTCTGCTTGCTTTGGAAAGTCAGTTAGACCATTACCTGGCCTAACCCCATCGTAATTTCCGAACATTCCTGTGTCACAACCCAAAGGCAAAGTGCCGGCGGGAATAACATTTTAATTATATAAAGCTATGGGCGAAATTATGTATGTGCTCGTTGCTTCTCTTGCCGGAGTGGCCGTAGGTGGTGGATTTACCTGGGTAGTCTTCAACAACATTTTGAAGAATAAGAAGGAAGGAATTCTGGCAGAAGCAACCAAAGAAGGTGAAACAATTAAGGAAAAAAAGATTCTTCAAGCCAAAGAGAAATTTTTGGAAATGAAGAACCAACACGAAAACGAAGTTCGTGAACGCAACAAAAAACTACAGCAAGGTGAAGACAGAGTTAAATCGCGCGAGCGTGAACTTTCTCAGCAAGTAGAACAAACCAAGCGTAAGGAAAAGGAACTCGAAACTCAGCGCGAAAACCTCAATAAGCAACTCGACACTACTCAGCGCAAGCAGGCAGAACTAGAGAAGAGTAACCAAAAAGTAGTTGCTCTTTTGGAAGAGACTGCGAAGATGTCGGCCGATGACGCAAAGAAGCGTCTCATGGAACAGCTGAAAGAAGATGCGCGCAACGCAGCAGCTTCTCAAATTCAAGGCATTGTAGACGAGGCCAAGCTGAAGGCCAACCAAGAAGCCAAGAAAATCGTCATTCAAACTATTCAACGCACTGCCGTTGAACATGCGGTAGAAAACAGTGTTTCTGTATTCAACATCGAGAACGACGAAATCAAAGGCCGCATCATCGGTCGTGAAGGCCGCAACATCCGCGCGCTGGAAGCAGCCACAGGTGTTGAAATCATCGTAGACGACACCCCAGAAGCCATTGTGCTTTCATGCTTCGATCCGGTTCGCCGTGAAATTGCTCGTTTGTCGTTGCACCAGTTGGTTACAGACGGACGTATTCACCCCGCGCGTATTGAAGAGGTTGTTGCGAAGGTGACCAAGAACATCAACGACGAAATCGTTGAAATCGGTAAGCGCACCACCATAGAATTAGGTATTCACGGCTTGCACAGCGAACTCATTCGCATGGTAGGCCGCATGAAGTACCGCTCTTCTTACGGACAAAACCTGCTGCAGCACTCGCGTGAAGTTGCCAACCTTTGCGCTACAATGGCAAGCGAATTAGGCTTAAACCCGAAAGCTGCCAAGCGCGCAGGTCTTCTGCACGATATAGGAAAAGTACCGGATGATGAAAGCGAATTGCCGCACGCAATCCTCGGTATGAAACTCGCCGAGAAATTCGGAGAGAAGCCAGATGTGTGCAACGCTATTGGTG
>JAIYBR010000172.1 GCA_027488435.1 Flavobacteriales bacterium | reverse complement strand
GCGTATGTTCAGGCTCGATTACCGCATCGCTCATAAGTTTGAGACTTCCGATGATTGTTTGAGGTGAAAGATCGTTCTCGAAGATTCTTGCTAATGATGGTTGGCTTTCGAAATTGAAATAAGCCATATGCCGAAACTCCTCCGCACCAAATTGTTTCATCAAATAGGTTTTACCCACCTGCCTAGCCCCTTGAATAATCAGCGGCTTTCGGCCCGGCGAACTTTTCCAGGTGAGCAAAGTATCAAAAGCCTTCCTTTTCATGCTCCACAAAGATAGAACAAAAACCAATTAACTCCTGAAAAGCGCACTCAGGAACACAAATAACCCCTTAAAAGTGTAACTAGCTACATTTATAGCGAGTTAATTTGATTTTGAAGATTGAATAGTGTCCGATTGCGTGGGTCGTAACGGATGGAGTATCATCATGCTATACTTTCAATGACTAAGTCTTAATACCACTTTTTAAGAGCCCAAAGAAATCATTTCAATTCGGTCTTCATTCACCAACGTATTTCTATTTCCTAATGTGAACGGTGTCTTAAAGCCGATTAAATAACAAAATGAATGATATCACCCTCACAACCTACCCACAATCTCCAACACCTTGTGCCGAAGAATCTCCTCTTCAAAGCCACTGTATACCGCACGATATACCGGCTCACTGCCGATTAGCGTGCGTTCATTGTCGACCACGGCCGATGTGAGTAGAAAGTTGAGTGTGCTGATCTTCTCCAGGTTGAGTCGGTCCTCCTCGCTCTTGGGGCGAAAGAATTGGTTGTGCTCCATGCCGCGCAGGCGTTCCTGCACTTCAATCCGCTTGAGCTCGACTTCGAGCATTTCGAGTTCCTTTTTGGGCTGGGGCCGCTTGGCGATGGCATTTGTGTTTTTCGTGGTCATTTGTTTAAGGTATTTAATTAAAATATAGCTTCAATTCAAGAAATACAAGACCAGGTCAAGCTGTATGCACAGTTGAACAAAACCCATAGGGGTTCACTTGGCGTTTTGTATTTCCGCAGGGGGCAGTTTAAGCCTTGAATGTTGCCGTAGTATGCGCGCAATCGCAAGCGGTGCATGCCTCTTGGCTATTCAAACACATTGCACAACGGCTCTGACAACGCATGCGCGTGGATATTCGTGGGTGGTCAAGCGAATTCGTTTCAGTTCCGCAAATGTTGAAACACGCCGGAACTAAATCCTAAGAATTCCGAGGAAAAAAATGAACATGTGTATAATTTAATTGCACCGAATAGCCATGAGGGGTGTTCATTAATTTTTCCTGACAATCGAACCCAAAAATGGAAATTTTATCGTATGTACTTCATCAGGTTATTCTGAATTGCAGCTATTCAAATTAATACACAACAAAAATAATCTACAGCAATTCCGCCTTGCAACGTTTCACTGCTTTTCGAATGCGCGGATGCTCTTGATGAGCGACAATCAATTCCTTCAATTCCGGGTATTCTGGCAAGCGTTCTTTAACAACCACGAGCAAGGTTTCAATGAGAGAAATATCCTCCTTCGCCTTGGCCAATTCAACACATCGCTTCACCCAGGCTTGACGAACGTTCTCGTCTTTGGAATAGCGCACGAAATGAAATAGGATAACATCGAACATGCGAAGTGACATGCCTTGAGGCCGCAACCAATGCATCAGAATTTCATCCATTTCAATTTGTACCTCCAAGCACATAAGCGTAGAATGTACTGTATTGACGAACTTACCAATCTTCTCCACTTTACGCAGATTATAATTGCGCATAGAGCGAATGAATTTTTGTCCGCCCATCTCCACAAACTTGCGCGGGTAGTTCTGATTGAGTCGACCGCCACAGGTTGTGCAATAAGGATTTGAGCAACCCAACTGCCCCTTGGGTTCCGGAATGTTGAGCAGTGTGTGAAAGGTTAGTAAACGACTAATTTGATTGAAATTCTTGAAGCTATTCATGGCTTTCAAGGTACGATTTGGAGCAAGAAAAGTCAAGGTTTTGGTGATGTTTATATATCATTCCTTAACCCATTTTCCGAGGTTTTAAAGCTTATTAAACGACTATATTTTTCACCACGCCCCCTCGCGAAGGCCGCGGAAAATTCTTACCCTCTAAAAAACTCGCGAGGATCTGCAGAAATAAAGTCTTGCCATGATACACCTCGATCGTCGAGTTGAAGCAATTGGGCATTCGGATACTTGGCGGAGAAGTTTTTAAGGCCCGTGATTTTATCGTGCCCCGATTTCACCTCCAACGCTAAGAGTTGATTGCCCCAACGAATAATATAATCGACCTCGGCATGGCCTTCATTCCAATAACTTATTTCCAGTTCAGAACCGGCATAAGAAAGTAAATGAACACCTACGGCCGACTCTACTCTTCTTCCCCACTGTATGCGGTCTCTTTGAGACTCTTCAAACGATTGGTTCGCCAACACACTCATTAGAGCATTGTTTTGAACCTGAAGTTTTGGGCTGCTTGCTCGACGTCGCATTTCTTGATTAGCAAACTTGGGCAATCCCGTCAGCAGGCCGGCAGCCGAAAGTAATTCCAAGTAGTGAGCAATGGTTACGGTATTACCTGCATCTTGAAGCTGGCCGAGCATTTTGGTATACGATACCGTTTGAGCACTGTAGCGCGCCCCCAACTCAAACACGCGACGCAGCAAGGCCGGTTTGTCGATGCGCGTCATCATCAGCACATCTTTGGAGATGGTCGTTTCAATGAGGGCATTACGAATATATTCAGCCCAACGTACCTCATCACTGCGGAAGCCCATGGAGCCGGGGTAAGCACCGAAGTAAACGTATTGCTCGGGTGTACTATCGAACGCTTCCTTCAATTCACTGAACGTCCAGTGCGACATATACGTCTGCTCAAATCGGCCCGCCAGCGACTCGGTAGTTCCTCGTTGCAACAACCAATGCGAAGAACCAAGTAGCACCAAGGCAAATGGCATGGTTTGATTGAATCTGGCCTCATCATACAATCGCTTGATTCGCTCACTCCATTGAGGTATCTTCTGCACCTCATCAATTGCCAGCACAACGCGTCGATTCGATTTAGCGGC
>JAIYBR010000085.1 GCA_027488435.1 Flavobacteriales bacterium | reverse complement strand
GCTCTTATTAGTTCATATCTCATCAATAACACCAGGGCAAACAACACGAATAACGCAGAGTCTAATACGATGATTCCTGCCCATAAGCCAATCAAGAACATGGTAAAAAGAGTTGGAGCATCAACCTTCCTGGTCTTCATGTTTTTGGTGATCAGGAATTTTCTCGGATTGACGATGACTAAAACTAATGAAACGAAAAGAGCAACTACAATGAACAACTCTGAGTAAAACCCGGGAAGTGACGCAACGAGTATTGTTCCCAGCGAAGTCCCGACAGCAATAGGGATCGATAACAGGAGGGCGGGTTTCCAAGGTATTTTTCCGGATTTAGCATAGTTGATGACACTTGTTAAAAAGCCAATAAAAACAGGCAGTCTGTTTGTGGCATTTGCTACCAAGGGATCTATACCTGAAAAAATCATTACAGGAAGAGTAACTGCTGTGCCACTGCTGGCAACAGTATTCATAAATCCGGATACGCATCCAACAATTATAAATAGCAATGCTTCCAAAAATGTCATATATGATTTTGTAAAAAGGTGTTCTGAATTTGTTCCATGCGATCCACATAACCCGGAAGCGACACAAAAATAGTTAGTTTGAATTTTACCGAGCTATGCAACACATTTCCTGCTCCAGCATACTGAGCGGTGCACAGCCTGTTTCCATGTTTTTAGAGGCTGCCGGCGTCGTATGCTACAAATCAGGAGAAGCTCTGTCTCGGTCTTCGAGTTGGATCGGCTCGCGCGGTGAGTTTGGAGCCCCCTATAATCCTACACGCCTTCAATCCTATTCTTAACTTGCGCCCTAAAATCAAAACCGGCCATGCGCATCGATATCCTCACCCTGCTTCCACGCCTGCTCGACGGGCCGTTTGCCGATAGTATTCTGGAGCGTGCGCAAGAGCGCGGCATTTGCGAGATATACATTCACAATATCCGCGACTACAGCACGGCGAAGCAGAAGCAAACCGACGACTATCAGTTTGGCGGGGGAGCGGGTATGGTCATGACCATCCAACCCATCGACGACCTCATAACGAAATTGAAGAGCGAGCGCGAATACGACGAGATCATCTACCTCACGCCCGACGGCGAGCGACTCAATCAGCGCGCGTGCAATGCACTTTCACTGAAGCAGAATATAATATTACTCTGCGGACATTACAAAGGCGTTGACCAGCGTGTGCGCGATCATTTTATTACCAAAGAAATTTCCATCGGCGATTATGTGCTGAGTGGCGGAGAGTTGGCAGCAGCCGTGTTGGTCGATGCTATAGTGCGCTTAATTCCCGGTGTGATGAACGACGAAACGAGCGCGCTTACCGATTCATTCCAGGATGATTTGCTAGCGCCACCTGTTTACACTCGTCCGGCTGAGTACAAAGGCTGGGGCGTGCCCGAGGTGTTGCTCAGCGGACACTTCGGCAAGATTGAAGAATGGCGCATGAATGAGGCCATCAACAAGACACGCGTTCGCAGACCTGATTTATTAGATTCGGCGGATCATGTTTGAAAGTAGAAAACAACAGCTTATCACGGGTCGTGCTTTCGTTGCGCGACAATTGCGCTTTAGTTTGTATTCGGCGGTGCTTGTTTTAATAAGTCTTGGACTAGGTATGGTTGGATATATGAGCACGGAAGGAATGAGTGCTATTGACGCTTTACTGAACGCCAGCATGATTTTAACAGGCATGGGGCCTGTCACACCGATGACCAACGATGTTTCGAAGTTGTTTGCGTCGTTTTACGCACTATACAGCGGCATCGCATTTTTGACCATCATCGCTCTTTTCATAGCCCCCGTTGCACACCGTTTCATGCACAAGCATCATCTCGACGAATAAATCATGAACCACATTCCTCTCGCTGAACGCTTTCGTCCTTCTTCGCTCGATGATTATTTCGGGCAGGAGCATCTTGTGGGGCCGAACGCAGTGTTGCGCAAGGCCATCGAGAGCGGCAACATACCGAGCATGCTCTTTTGGGGGCCGCCCGGGGTGGGAAAGACAACGTTGGCGCACATTATTTCACAAACGTTGAAGCGCCCGTTCTATACACTCAGTGCCATCAACAGCGGAGTGAAAGACGTGCGCGAAGTGATAGACCGTGTGCAAGGCCAAGGCATGTTCTCGCGCGGCGCCGTGTTGTTCATTGACGAGATACACCGCTTCTCCAAGTCGCAGCAAGACTCGCTCCTTGGCGCGGTAGAGAAGGGCATCGTGACACTGATTGGAGCTACCACTGAAAACCCGAGTTTCGAAGTCATCAGCGCATTGCTCTCGCGCTGTCAGGTATACGTGATGAAGCATCTCGAGCGCGCCGACCTCGAGAAGCTGGTATTGAAGGCACTCGCCACCGATGCCGATCTGATGAAGAAGCAGATTCGCGTGGAAGAGTTTGAAGCGCTTTTGCGCATGAGCGGCGGCGATGCACGCAAGCTGCTTAACGTGCTTGAGCTCGTGGTCTCGCAGCTGGGCGAAGGCGAGGCCATCACCAACGAAGGTGTGGCGGAAATCGTGCAGCAGAATCCTGCTATGTATGACAAGTCGGGCGAGATGCACTACGACATAATCTCGGCGTTCATCAAGAGTATTCGCGGCAGCGATCCGCAGGCCGC
>JAIYBR010000196.1 GCA_027488435.1 Flavobacteriales bacterium | reverse complement strand
TGAAGTTAAATGCCAGCGATGAAACCTCGTTCAAAGAACTGGAAAGACTCGCCACCGAAGATGTGACAGTGGCCGCTGCCATAGAAAGTGTAGCAGCCGAGGCAGAGCATATCACTCCGCTTGTTGCCGCATTCGAACTGGAAAACAAAAACATCATTGAAGGCGATGAAGACTTTTCGCTTAAGCTACAGGATCAACTCAACTTGGGCGAGCAATACATCGCAGCACTGGTTGCTTTCGAGACACAACTCAACGCGAAAATCGGAACTGCTAATGAAGTACAACGTGAGCAAATAGAGATTGAATTGCAGGCAGTTTCAGAGCAACGCCAGATAGCCGAAGCAAAACAACTCGCCTACCGCCACGACCTTGAGCTCACTACTTCTGCTGCTGCTCCTTCCGAAACAGCAATTATGAACGACTCTGCATCAACGGCAAAAGTCGACGAACTCAATCCGCTGGCAGAAGCTTCAATCGATCAATCGGCAGAGACCATCACTGTTCCTGCAAACACTTCAGCTGTTCAGGATAATTCATCACCAGCATCAAGCATGGAGGTGACAACAGAACCAACAATTGCTGAGGCCAAGACTGAAGTAAAGGCAGAGACACAATTAGAAACAGAAGCTAAAGTGATTAAGGATCTGTTCACTGCAAAAGAAGAAGGTAAGTCCATATTCGCTTACGAAACAGGTGCTTTTGAAGAGCTCGTTGTGCGCTATCCGGAAATCAGTGCGCGTTTGAATAATCGCGAACAAATTGAGCAATTGAATGACGAAATTGTCTTGATTGAGGGTGAGATGGAAGCGACACAGGGTGAAGGCTCTCTCCGAAAAATGGATGCTAAAGCTGAGCAACTCTATATGAAGCGTTCCATGTTGGAAATAGAAAACGCAAATGTTGTTGCGGAAATGACCCAGCAGGAATACAGAAGTCAGCTCTCCACTTCAGCTCAGCAAATCGCAGCTCATCAAGAGGAAATGAATGAACGTCCTCAAATCAGAAATGAGGTAGCCCGCTTGAAGTCTGAGTCAGACATGAACATGCAGGCTGCTGAAAAGCTTCGTGAACAAGCGCTTCCAATCCAGGATGATATTGAGAAAGCTGACTACTATCGTCAGGCCTATGCACTCGAAGCGCTGGCTATCGATCAGCAAAAGCAAATTCAATCTATTTGTGGCAACCTCGAGATGCTCACGAAATATACAGAGCCGCAACTGGCCATGTTGAAGACGGGAACTATTCCAACTGAATTGCGCCCGGAAACTGCCGTTGCTGCAGACAGCGCCGCAGTTAAAGTCAACACTGAAAGCAATGCTATGGCCTTAGCTATGGCAGAAAACGAAGCTGTAGCCAAGAAGGCTGAAGTTGAAAGCCCGGCAACTGCTGTTGCGAATGAGGCTTCTATCGCCCCAGCGAAAGCAGAAAACAATGCCGCTCCTGTCTCTGCTATCGATGCTCAAAACAACGAATCAGCTGCATCTAAATCAATAACTGTAGTTGATGAAACAGCTGCAACACCAGCTGTCAACGAAACGAAGAGCGAGGTGACGCAGGCCGAAGTTGCTTTTGTAAAACCGACAGAAGGTGCTATTGTGGAATCTAACACGAATAAGATCAACGACAATCCAAAGGCTGAAGTCGCGGCGGCGATGCCCCCTGCACCTGCTCCGTCAGAAGCTCGAGCTAAGGCCTCAGCAAACGCCGCTGACTATTACTACAGCATGCCTTCAGCGGTTGTCGCCGATCTTTTCACTACTACTGCGCGCGGTGTTTACAGCAATGAACGCCCTATTCCGATCGATGCCGAAATGCCGAAAGGAGTTTATTACAAAGTGCAGATTGGCGCATTCCGCAACGACATTCCACAGAACTTGTACGATCAGTTTGCGCCCATCAGCGGTGAACGCTTGAACACGGGCATTACCCGCTACACAGCCGGATTCTTCGTTCAGTTCGATGGAGCAAAACAAGTGAAACAACAGATTCGCGCAATGGGATACAACGATGCTTTCATCGTAGCTTACAAAGATGGAAAGCGCATTCCGTTGTATGAAGCAGCTGCCATCACAGACGGCGCTGCCGTTGCCGCCGACATCAAGGCCGCATTCGATAAAGCCGCGGTTGGTGCAGTTGCTCAAAACAATCAGCCGAAAGCCACAGAGCCTGCCGTTTCAAACGGAAATGCACCATCTAACGTGGGAGCTACTACCCCACCGGTAACTGCAGACCGAGTGAGTGCGAATGGAACTACTGCCGCGCCAACAACTTCGGCTGTTTCAAGCGAAGCAACAGGCAACGCCGAAAAGACTCAAAATGCTGCCGCACCAGCATTGAACCTGGACGCAGAGGTTGCCAATGAACTCGCACGTGTACCGGTCATGCGCACCGTAGCAGAAATTGAAGCCGCTGCTGCCCAGCCGAAGAATACGGATTACTACAAGGCAGATCAATCGCAAAAGGCGGATCAAACGCAGATTGCACCTGCCGACCAGGTGGAAAAGATTCAAGGACTCTTCTACACCGTTCAGGTGGGTGTGTATAGCAAGCCCGTTGCAGCTGCTTTGCTTCAGAACGTGAATCCACTCAACTCTGAATTGACAGAAACCAACAAAATCCGCTATACCTCCGGTCAGTATGGCACCCTTGCCGAAGCGGTGGTTAAGCGTGATGAAATTCGCGTAATGGGAATCACCGATGCATTCGTGACCGTTTATTACAACGGCAAGCGCATCACCCTCAGCGAAGCCGATTTGCTTTTGAAGGAAAAAGGTGCCGGGATTATCGCGAAGTAAATAATCTCACTCGAAAACAATAGAGGCTGTCTTAGAAATTGAGACAGCCTCTTTTTTTTCTGGTTTCAAAACCGAGTTGTTTGTTAAATCTTGAAGGAAGGAATAACGATGCTAACGCACTCCTATATTTGCTTTGTGAATTCTCTTCTTACAAAAACTACTTGCGGAGTGCGTATTACGGTTCATCCTCGCTACGAGGAGAATCTCAGCTACGCTGGTGAGAATTGTTTTGTTTTCTCGTATCACATCACTCTCGAAAATCAAAACGATTTTCCGGTGAAACTGCTGCGCAGGCATTGGTTCATTTTCGACTCTGTTGGAGTGAATAAAGAAGTGGAAGGCGCCGGTGTTGTTGGCGAGACTCCTCTCATTATGCCGGGCGAATTCTTCAGTTACAGCAGCGCGTGCGATTTGAATTCGCCTAGGGGTTCCATGCACGGTTATTACACTATGCAGCGATTTGGCAGTGAAGACCTATTCGAAGTCAAGGTGCCACAGTTCAACCTAGAAGCTCCTCACTCCCTTTCATAAAACTCATTTCAGTAATTGCTGAAGACGAGCCAACTCAGACTTAAAGTATGGCTCATTCACAGCATTAAGGATGTAGATTTTCTCAGATCTGGTTAAATGCCAGCTCAACGAAATCTGTGACTCCCGCGATTGTTCCAATTGAAACTGTATGGTTTCAACCGGCACAGCCAACGTAGACTTTAACAGTTGCAAAGCGTCATCACCATTGTAGTCTTGTGTGCGTGTGAGGTTTCCATAAATGCCTCCAAGCGGCGCTGAGAATTTACTCAGCAAAGTGGTTAATCGTTCTT
>JAIYBR010000265.1 GCA_027488435.1 Flavobacteriales bacterium | reverse complement strand
CGGACACACGGTAACGGCAACAGGCACCTGGCTCTTCAACGACTTGTCAATCAATACCGGCGCAACCTTGAATGGTGGTAGTAGCGAAATGCGCGTGCATGGAAACTGGATTAATCAAGGCACTTTCACAGCTGGTACCTCAACGGTTGTGTTTAAAGGTCAAGCAGCTCAAACAATTGGTTTTGCTGTTGGTGCGTCACAAACTTCGTTCAATAATTTGACGATTGATAATGACGGATCCAGCGTTAGTCTCACTCCTTCGTTGGTTTCGGTTACCGGCGTTGTATCAATGCTCGAAGGAACGCTGCAAACCAATGGCAACCTTCGACTCGTATCCAGCTCAGCCGGCTCTGGATCGATTGGTGAGATAAAGGCCGGAGCTGCTGTTTCAGGCAACGTAGAGCTGCAGCGCTATATTCCGTCCATCCCAAGCTCACAGGGCTATTGGTTCAACCTTTCTTGTCCTATTCAAGGACAAACGGTTGCTTCATGGAATGATGATATTGTGACAACCGGTTTTGCGGGATCCGATTTCCCGACGTACAGCTTCAACAATGTGCAGTACTACAATGAATCTGCTTCAGGCCCAACAAACACAGGATACGTAGGAGTGACCAATGTAACGAACTCGCTGGAAACCACTCGCGGATATTACGTATGGCTTTCGGGCGCAGTGCAAAACCTCGACAACACGGGTCTTATACAAACGGGGCAAGTATCAATGCCGCTGAGCTATACGGTGACTTCGCCCGGAACCGTGTTTGACTATGGATGGAACCTCGTCGGAAATCCGTACCCTTCTGAAGTAGACTGGAATCTGGTTTCGACTTCGCTCACGGGCCCAAAGGTTTACTACGTGTACGATTTTCAGACAAACACCTATAAGTTCAGGAATGCAACGACCAATACAGGAACAGCTTCTCGTTACATCGCCCACAGCCAGGGCTTCCTCGTAAAGGTGAATTCTGCTGGTCAGAATCTGGTGTTCCAGGAAACGCATAAAACCAATACAGGGGCCGCGTTTGAGAGAAGCGAAGATGCTTCGAATGCTTTTGTATCTGTGCGTTGGGCGAAGGGAAATCAATCCGATGAAAGCTTGATTGTATTTACCGAAAATGCAAGCTCTTCTTACGATGATTACGATGTTGCGGATCTGCAAAGTCCGTTTGCACAGGCAGTCGAAATGTCGCTGCAGTCTATCGATGGAGCTTCACTTGCTCAAGATGCTCGTCCATACTCGTCTGAAATAGAAATTCCGGTTTCAGTGAAAATGCCGGAAGCCGGTGTTTATGACCTGACCATACTTGACGTGCAAAATCTGCCGCTCGGGGCTTGTCTTACCTTGGAAGATGTGATTACGGGAGACAGAATGGCTCTCACGCAAGGCGCAACAGTTCAGGTTGAAATCGCTGAGCCGTATGAAGGTATTCGCTTTGTAATTCGCTCTACACCAACTGCACAGTTGGTCGTGACGGGCGCGTCTTGCCATGGTTTTGCAGACGCTTCCATCGACGTGGAGGTTCCTTCTTCCGATTGGCAAGTGGCACTCGAGTCTGCTAATGGATATGAATTCATGGCCAATGGATCTGTTACTTTCGATCATCTGATGGCCGGTGAGTATATGCTTCAGGTGAATCATGCGACATGCGGTACTTCCTCAGAAATCATAGTGGTGGATCAACCTACGCAGGTGCGTGCTATTGTTTCGGGTATCGAACCCGTCGAGTGCAACCAGGGCAGTTCAGGCATGGTATCGTTTGAAGTTCAAAACGCTGCTTGGTTTACCTACGAGCTGAGAAATGCCCAACAGGAAATTGTCCGCACAGCCAACATCGAAGGGTCAAATGAATTGATTGAAGGCCTTGAAGCGGGAGTTTATTCCCTTCATGTATTTACTCCATGCGGCCACGAAACGCTTGAAGTTGATTTGAGAGACGATCAGGCGAATTCGGTTATTGTTGAGCAACTGGTTTCAGATAATCTGGGCGGCAATGCAACGGTTCAACTGACTGCTACTGCTGCGCAAAACGGAATAATCACCTGGAGTTTCTCTAACGGTACGCAGTATGTGGGTAGTTCTGTTCAAATTGAATTACCACAGGATGAAGCGTTGAGTTACACCGTTTCTTGTTCTGGGCTTTGCGGCGCCAGTGCCAGCGGCACGGTGCAAGGCATTAGCCTGGGTGTTGATGATGCGAGCTCTGAGCAATCTGTTGTGTTTACTCAATCGAGCCACGGTGTGCAGTTGTTGTTCAAGCAAACGAATGCACGTCCTGTGCACATGCAGGTGTATGACGCTCAAGGTCGATTATTGGAGCAATCGACGTTTGTCGCTGTATCAGGTTCGACGCATGAAGTGTCGATAGAAAAATTTGCAGCGGGCATGTATTCGATTGTGTTGCATTCCGACAATCAGAAGTTTTTCACGCAGAAGTTTATTAAGTAAACGATAATTTATTGTTTGGAGACCCCGCCCTAGCCGACGGGGTCTCTTTTTTTCCAATGAAAAGTGCGCGATATGCCATTGTAGTAGCGGCCGGTTCGGGTAAGCGAATGGGTGCACCCTTGCCCAAGCAGTTTTTGGAAGTGAAGGGCAAGCCTCTGCTTATGCACACGTTGATGCGGCTTCATGAATTTGATGCGAGCATCAATGTTTTGCTCGTTCTTCACCCCGATTACTTTTCCTACTGGAAAGAGCAAGTTATGAGACATGCTTTTCAATTACCGCACACGATTATAGCCGGAGGTGAAGAGCGATTTCATTCGGTGAAATGCGCGTTGGATGCAATAGAAGACATGAAGGCCATCGTTGGAATTCACGATGGTGTGCGACCGATGGTGAGTGTTGAAACCCTTACACGTTGCTTCGACGCAGCCGAAGAATTTGGCAATGCCGTGCCTGTAGTTCCCGTAAACGACAGTCTGCGTGAGATCTCGGAGAATGGAAACCATGGTGTAGACCGCAGTCGTTATCGCATTGTACAAACACCACAATGTTTCAGGGTGAACTTACTCAAGCAGGCATTCAATAGCCCCTTTCATTCGTCGTTTACGGATGATGCATCTGTATTTGAATCGAACGGAAATACTATTCACCTGGTCGAGGGCAACCGCGATAACCTTAAGATTACCACACCGGAGGATTTACGGCTGTTGGAGTCGATGCTAGTTGGTTCTTGAGTGATGTAATGGCTTCACGCCCTGTTCATCGGGAATTCCCAGATAGCTGAAGCTATTCCAGGGCCACACACTTTTCTTACGGGCATATACCACGAGCATTACAAAAGCCATAGCTGCTGCGGCATAGAATAGCCAGTGACTGAATACGCTGTTCTCAGGCGTTTCAAGGGTTCCGAAATATCGAAACATGAAAAATGCAGAAGCGTTGTTGATGAAGTGAGCCAATATGGATGTATAGAGGCTGCCGCTCCAAATGACGAAATAGCCGAGCAGCGCACCCATAATCATGCGGGGAAGAAATCCATAGAATTGCACGTGTATAAGACTAAACAGCATGGCGGTAATCCAAACGGCTGCGTGAATGTTGCGTGTTATCTTGGAAAGCAGCGGGAGCATGACGCCTCTGAAAACAAGCTCTTCACAAATAGCCGGAATGATGGCAATGCTCATAAATGAAACGAACAGGGGCACGTTGGAATTGGGGTCGAGAAACAAGCTGGTCATTTGTTCGGCCAGCTCTTCGGTGGGCTTGAACGTGCGCTCGAGCCATGAGTTCTCCGGTATAAGCAAGCTGTTGATGAATGCAGAAAAATCGATAAGTGGGGAAGCAGAAAGAATAAGCAATGGCGCCAACAGCAAGAAAACTCCTGTATTGCGTAATTGCAAATTGTGAATACTAGCGCCGCCAAATAGAATGAAAAATAAAGCAACCGGAAGTGCGAAGCCCACAAGCTGTGTGATGTTATTCATCCAGATCAGGGCATGCGCATAGGTTGATTCAGGCTGAGAAAGCACAAGCGGCAAATCTTCCAGCGGGATATTGAACACAGAGGTTCCAATGCCCATGGCCACTATGGTTCCCAACCCTATGCAGGTGAGTGTAAGCGCTGTGAAAAGGATGAGCTGAGGCGTTGCGCTTAATCCGCGTAATAATGAGTTCATGTCGCAAAGGAAGCAAAGTATCTTTGTGCTCGCTTTTCCGAATGATTAAAATTGGTAACATAATACTGCCAGAATTTCCGCTGCTTCTTGCGCCGATGGAAGATGTGAGTGATCCTCCCTTCCGATTGGTGTGCAAGGAAAACGGCGTAGATCTCATGTATACCGAGTTTATCAGCAGCGAAGGCCTCATTCGAGATGCAGCGAAGAGCCGTATGAAGCTCGATATTTTCGAGTATGAGCGCCCCATCGGTGTGCAGATTTTCGGTAGTGATACCGAAACGATGGTGAAGTGCGCCGAGATTATCGAAGCCACAAATCCCGATTTGCTCGATATCAATTATGGTTGTCCGGTGAGCAAGGTGACCTGCAAAGGCGCGGGCGCAGGCATTTTAAAAGACATTCCAAAAATGGTTTCTATGACAGAAGCCATCGTTAAAGCCACGAAGCTTCCCGTTACCGTGAAGACCCGTTTGGGTTGGGATGAAGACAGTAAGAATGTGGTGGAAGTTGCCGAGCGCCTGCAAGACATCGGCATACAGGCGCTAACAGTGCATGGTCGCACACGCGTGCAGATGTACAAGGGTTTCGCTGACTGGACGCTCATAGCGCGCATCAAAGAAAATCCCCGCATGCACATACCGATTTTCGGCAACGGTGATATTGATTCTCCTGAAAAGGCAGTCGAGTACAAGAATAAATATGGTGTAGACGGAGTGATGATTGGCCGAGCCAGCATTGGTTATCCGTGGATATTCAACGAAATCAAACACTTTGTCAAAACAGGCGAGAAATTGCCTCTGCCCACTGTGGCCATGCGCGCCGAAGCCTGTCGCAAGCATTTCGAGTTTTCACTTCAGTGGAAAGGGCCGGTGCTCGGCGTGCTCGAAATGAGACGTCATTACAGTAATTACTTCAAGGGATTGCCTCATTTCAAAGAAGACCGCATGGAGCTGGTCACGACCAGTGACGCGGATGT
>JAIYBR010000226.1 GCA_027488435.1 Flavobacteriales bacterium | reverse complement strand
ATAGCAGCGGTATTGTCGTTGCAGTCGCCACCACAAGAAGTATAGCCATCGTTATCAGCATCGAAGCCTTCGTCTACCACACCGTCACAATCGTCATCGGTTGTATTGCAGGTCTCAGTAGCATTAGGACGTACAGCAGCATTGTTGTCATTGCAGTCGCCACCACAAGAAGTGTAACCATCATTGTCGGCATCGTATCCTTCGTCTATGCTTGCGTCGCAATCTTCATCAGCACCATTGCAGATTTCAAATGCTCCCGGGTGAACGATAGCGCTGTTGTCGTTGCAATCGCCCTGACAGGTTGTGTAGCCATCGTTATCGGCATCAAAGCCTTCATCAACTCCTGCGGCACAGTTGTCGTCGATAGCGTTACATACTTCCGCAGCTCCAGGATTGACCGCTGATGAATTATCGTTGCAGTCTCCGGCAACACCAATATATCCGGATGGAGCTGTACATGCAGAAATGGTATTCGAAGCATTTCCGTAACCATCTCCATCAGCATCACGGTACCAAGTTGCGCTTTGTCCAACTGTGATGTAACCGTCTTTCACCTCAGCATCCGAGAAACTTGCATTAGATGCAGTTAATGTCACGTTATAAGTGCCGGGCGTGTTGTAAACAACCACCGGGTTTGCATCGGTGCTCGAAGCAGGTGATCCTCCGGGGAACGACCAGCTATACGTTGTAGCACCGGTAGAGGTGTTTGTGAAAGTCACTGAAGAACCTTGACAAACTGTCGTTGAAGAAGCAGTGAAATTGGCAACCACTTGAGAAGCTGTACCCACGCATGCTCCAATCGTAGCAAGTACATTGTGGTTGAAATCGTTTAGCATATCGGCAATATTGCTAATGCAAATTGTATTGCTGCTCAACGAAGAGTAAGTAACGCGCAAAATGGCGGTTGCATTTGTATAGGTAGGCACTTTGGTATTGCCATCGCTGGTTACCGCAATCGTGTTTCCGTCGAAGTGAATATGCGCTCCCCAGGTGGCTGTCGGCAATAAATTTTGAACACCGGTGATAGTAGCACCGTTGATATCAAACTGCATTGCCCACAATTCGTTTTGTGGGTTGCTCACAACAATATCAAAGGTGGAATTGGTGGTGTTTAAGTTTGCAAGGCCCAACGTTACACTTTCAGGATCCTGAATCTCAGGGTCCCAACCGCATGAAGTGTATTCCAGTGGAGGAACACCCGCGTCTTGCTGCTGGTGAATACACTGACCCATGTAAGAGGCATCAGCAATGGTGATTTCACCATCTGCATTCAAGTCGGTACAGGCACTTACAGCGATACCGCCGTTCACAGCGGCTTCTCCATAAAGGTGCTCATCCTGTGGTGTAAGGTAACCATCGTTGTTTACGTCACCACTTAGCACGGTTCCCGGGCAATTGCCTGCGCAGTCTGTTTGCGCATCACCGAAAGGAATTCCCAGGCAGTCTTCAACCGCAGGGCAAGAAGCGATGTTCTTGGTGAAGTTGATGATGTTGTTGTTCGCATCGCGACCAAACGAAATACACACTTGTGCGTAGTTGTTGTCGTAACGCAATTCGTAACGGCCATTCTGATCCGGATCCTGGTCCCAGTTTGTGCGAATCACCAGGTAATAAGTTCCTGCAGGTACTCCTGTCACATCAATCCACTGACAGGTCAAGCTAGATGAATAGATATCGGCACATCCTGCTGTAATACCCATATTACCGCATGAATACTGCGCAGCGATACCCGATGGGCAAGACAAGTCAAGAACGCAGAAGCCATTCTTGAAGCCGATATTAGGCATTAAATTACCATTCGAATCGAATAGTAAATACTCTGCGTATCCGGCGTAGTGATAGTGATTATGACATGGATCGAAGGTGAATTGTGAGTTCGCCGCGTTGGGAACACCGATGAAGTAATCTTGTGTTCCGATGTTGGCAATACGCGTTGTGAATCGCAGAATCTGGCGTGTACCTACGTTGCTCTGCAAGCAACCTTCATTTACCAAACAGGCATCGCCATTTGTAAGAGTGGTTGCAGTCAATGAACTGAACAGCTCAGGCTGGTCCATGAAAAGGTCAGGGCCAAGGCCGGTGCAGTTTGGATCTCCGTTGTAGTAGCAAGGACCGGCAGCGCTGGCCAATGGTTGGTAGTTACAAGCCAGAATATCCATGCAACCGGTGATAGGTCCCACGTATTCAAAGAATACATCGTAGCTGCTTCCTGCACAAGCTCCACCGCTTCCTACGCGCACGTAATACGTGTTGCCACCGGTCATGAATACATCGGTTTGAGCTTGCACACCGCAGAAATCATCGTTGTAGGTGTATGTCGCTTCATTGGTATTATCGAAATTGGCCATGGTGCAGTAGTCATACACCCAGATGCGCGTATCGCATGCTGCATAACCGCAGGTAGTGATGCGGTATTGACCATTTACAGCTGGTGTGAAGATGTACCATGAATTATCGAATGGAACTTCGTTCAAGCCCAACACTGCATTGAGCGGATCGTTGCAGCTTGTTCCTTCCGGACAGTTCACATAACGAAGGTCACGAGTTCCGAACTGCGCGCCTTGTGCCACCAACGCACCATTCAAATAGACCTTGTAATTTCCTGCGCCAGTCAGTCCATTGCCTGCCGAATCGTATATTTCAAAACGATGGCATGTGCTATTGACACAAAATGTTGCATCATTACTGGTGCCCTGAGCAACTACTACGTTGTTATTGTCGAATATCTTCCACGAAGTTTGGGTTGGGTTTGCATCTGGAGTTATATCTACTGTCACGATATCGCCCGTTGTAACCAACACGTTGTTATTGGTTGCTGTGTTTGAGCCGGCTGCATCTGTGATAGTGAGCGTAGCAGAATAAGTTCCGCCCGCAGGATAGGTTACTACCGGGTTTTGAGCCGTAGAAGTAGATGGGGTTCCACCGGGGAATGACCAGTTATAGCCGGTAATATTACCAGAGCTGGTGTTGGTATACTGCACATTCAAACAGTTTGTGCCGGTTGGAGCATAGTTGAATTGAGCAGTTAAAACAGGATACGTACATGTACCATTGTTTTGTGTTGCGCACGCTGTATAGTTAGTCGCTTGTGGATCGGTACAACCCAAGATGCCGCTCGCAGTTACTTGCATCGTAAAGGCTCCAATTACCGCATTGTATCCGCCCGCCTGAATGTAATACGTGTTGCCCACTGTGAGTTGCGCACAAGTGAACGACAAGTAAGAGCGATACGTTCCGCCGTAATCATCGTTACAACCCAACTGTGTTCCGCCGCAAGCGCTGTAAAGTGCTATACGCGTATCGGTGTTTGTTCCAAGTTGCGTTTCGATGACTACCGTTCCTCCAGTATAAACGAACTTATACCATATATCCTTGATTGCAGTAGTGCCACCACAACTCGGGTTCGCCGCATTAGTAACTGTATTGGAATTGTTACAACTGATGTAGCCGCCATTGACAGTAATTAGAATAGCATTCGCACATACGTCATTCGCGGGAGCCTGTGCCAAGCCTATGATTGAGGCAAAAACACAGAACATAGTAGACAGTAAAAACTGCTTCATGTTTTAGATAATTATTGGTTTACGGTTGGTTAATCAACT
>JAIYBR010000239.1 GCA_027488435.1 Flavobacteriales bacterium | reverse complement strand
GGGGTAAAGCACGGAAGCGGAAACTGTCGAACTCCGCGGCAGCGCGGCCTTCTGCAGTATTGTCGTGCACAGCCATGAAACCAAAATAACCATTGGTAGAGGGCGAATACGTATTGTCGTTTGCTCCACCTTGATTCACGCTAGAAAGCAACTCCGGGCAGCTGTTGGGTGTTGGGGTCGCCTGCGTGTTCACGCTATTCGAAGGCAACGTAGAAGTGTATATGGTCCATACACCCAATTGCGAGCGTGTTACTTTGAATGAAATACCATAGTCAACAAGCGATGTGGGGATTCCATTGCTGGAAGTAAAGATGGTAGTGGCCACACCATTATCAATGCGTTGCAAACGAATGAAGCTCGTGCCCGACTGGCCCAGAAGAATTCTGTAACCATCGACAGTTGCCGACTCCAAATTCGACTCATTGGCATAGAGATAAATCATTTGCTGGTTGCTCGCGTCGAGGTCGGAAGGTGCTCCGCCAACTCCATCGCGGCCCACCCAGAAATACCATTCTTGCTGAGCATCCCAGTTAGCAATTTGAGTGCTGATGTATTGACTTCCCGAGCCGGAAGCAACAGCGAGCTTCGGCGTATACGTGCGAGTTGCTTCGCTGCCGGTAAGGCCTGAGGTAGAAGAATTGTTGGCTATGCTAAAATTAGAAGCGTCACCACTCCAAGTTGGTGAAGTGAAGTTGGAATCTGTGAAGTAATCGTTCACGTCGTATTCAAAATAAGCTCGAAAGTTTGAGCCACCGTTGCTCGAATACTTGGTATTGGTGCAGCCGCCGGAGTCATCTCCTGTGGCTTCAAAATAGACTTCGATTACGTATAGCCCCGATTGGGTAAGACCTGAGAGAAGATTGAGCGAAGAGCCCGGCACGCCTCTCCACTTCTGATCTCCGGTGTTGTTTACGTCGGGTCCACAGGCACCACCCGAGCAATCGCTACCACCGAAGTTACAACAAAAAGACAATGCCAATGAACTGAACGCAGGCGGTGTATCACACGTTCGGTAAACGCGGTATCGCATAGTGGCAGAGCAAACATTGGAAGCGCCGTTTTTGTAGGTCAACACCTCAGCAAAGTTGACTTCAATGGTTCCCCCGGAATTGTATCGACCAAAATTGGTATGCTGGAAATTGGGCGACAAGCCATCGAGTTGACAGTCGTAGTAACCACCATTCACACTAAGTCCCGCCTTGTAGAAATCCCAGGCAGCATGAGTGTTTGCTACAACAAAGAAGCAGCAAACCGAAAGGAGCAATTGAATGTTTTTCATACGCATACGTTTTGAATCAAATACGGAGATTGAACTTAGTTTTCCAAAGGGTGGCTAAAATAAAGCGAAAAGCCCGACAAGCCAACTTAAAGTAAAACATCAGCCAACTTTTTGAGGCTCTTCACGGCCAACCTGTTAAAGAGACGATTTAATCATGACCGAGTAGCCTCTCCGCACCTAACCTTAACATAACCGAAATAACATGTAAAATTTCCCTGACACTAATCAACCACGAATAGTTGTGACTACTTTTGTCAGCCTCTTTAATCCTTAACCGAATGAAAAAATTTTTACTCTGCACAACATTTGCTTTCGCAGTTCTGAACAGTTTCGCGCAAAACAATTGCTCCGACATCTTCATATCTGAATACGTGGAAGGATCCGGAAACAATAAGGCCATTGAGCTGTATAATCCTACATCGCTACCAATTCTATTAGACGGTAGTTATAGCATGGGACGCGAAAGAAATGGAAATGCTCTTCCTATGTTAGTGGAAATTTCAGGTATTATTCAGCCCTATGGTGTGCGTGTTTTTGCCCTCGATAAGCGTGATCCAAATGGAACCGGATTAGAAGCTCCATTGGCGGCCGAGCTACTTGCTGCCGCTGACAGTTTTCTAACCCCTGTTTATTCACAATCATACTCTCCAATGTATTTTGATGGTGATGATGCGTTTTTCCTTGTAAAGAATGGTGATCAAATATTGGATATCATTGGCAAAAGTGGCGAAGATCCCGGGGGGGGATGGTGGGCGTTAGGTGATCCTAGCACTCGTTGGTGGACAGCTAACCATACGATCATTCGCAAATCATCCGTCTTACATGGTGTTAATGTCAACCCGGAAGTTTTCGACCCCTCATTGGAGTGGGATAGCTTGCCATCAGACACTTTCACAGAGTTAGGCGAACATTTGTGCAATTGCGCTCCTGTTTCGGTTGAAGAGCAAGTTGAAAACACCTTCAGCATTTTTCCTAACCCGGTGTTGGAAGGGGCATTCGCAGTCAAAAGTTCCAGAATGATGGAATCGATTACACTCTACTCAGCCGATGGCCGTCTCATCGAACAGCAGAATCTAAGAAGCGTAACTTACTCTAATGTATTTTTTCCAAAAGCTGAAGCGGGGGTTTACTTCATTGAGGTAATCTACACCGATGGCCGAAAAGCGGTACAAAAAATTATGGCCAGATAAGGGCCAAATACGATTTGATACTTAGAAAGGGGTTAAGGCCCCTTTCTTTTTCTATATCTGAGCCAAATGAAATACAAGTTAATCTTAGTTTTCAGTCTCTTAATAGTAGCCCCAATTTTGCACGCTCAAAACGATCAAGGAGTAGTGGTTGAGAGGTTAATTGAGAAGTTGAATGATAATTCGTACCGAGTTGTTATCAACATCAACGATGAGAAAGCGTACGGCCTATCGAAAGTTCTGGAAGTATTTCCTGAAGGAAGCTCATACAGCATTGTCTCAAGCGATTCTGCTCTTGTATTCGAAAATGCCCAGTCTGTGAAATTCGTTTGGCTTAACCGCAATCAAACAAGCATTCGTTTGGAATACCTTCTGCAAACAAATGGTGCGAGCTGGGAAAGTATATTAGGCCAATACACGCGCAAGGATGACTTATCAGATTATTCTTATTTAATCTCCGGAAAGCTTATCAAGGAAATAAAAAAGCCGGAAATCAAGCAGGTCACACCAGGTAAGTCAATCAAAGTTTCAGGCATAGTTAAAGAGCAAGCAACGGGCGAGCCGCTCATAGGAGCAATAGTATCAGCAGGCACAACAGGCACTACCACAGATATCGATGGGCAGTTTGAACTTCAGTTGGAAAATGAGCAAACCATTACAGTTTCGTTTATCGGAATGGAATCAGTCGTATTTAGCTCATCAGATTTCAAGGAGAATGGTAAACTACAGATTGAATTAAATCCCAACATCACTTTAAAAGAAGTAACCGTCATATCTGACATGGCTGTTGGCCGCAGAACTCCGGTTGCATTCAGCGATATCTCTTCAATTAAAATCAAAGAGGAACTTGCCTCGCGCGATTTGCCCATGATTCTCAATACAACCCCAGGTGTTTATGCAACACAATCGGGAGGCGGAGATGGCGACGCGCGCGTAAACATCCGCGGATTCAATCAGCGCAACGTTTCCGTTATGGTCGATGGCATACCCATGAACGACATGGAAAATGGATGGGTGTATTGGAGTAACTGGTTTGGACTCGATAATGTGACCCAAAAGACACAAGTGCAACGTGGCTTGGGTGCTTCCAAATTGGCAGTGCCATCCATCGGAGGTAACATCAACATCCTGACACAAGGCATGGATGAAAAATTCAATGTGAAGTTATCATCTGAGCTTGGCAACAACAACATGATGCGCCAGGGCTTTGGCATTAACTCGGGCCGGTTAGGTGGAGGCTGGGGAATTACAGCGGCCTTCTCATATCGCACAAATGATGGGTGGGTAGAACAACTGAACTCGGAGCAGATGTTTTACTTCCTGAAGGTTCAAAAACAATTCGACAAGCATGCGTTTTCTATCTCCGCTATGGGAAGCCCACAAGAGCACGAGCAACGTCTTGGAAGAAACCGATTATCGTATTACGACGTGGACTATGCTTTGAAACAAGGTGCAGACACAGCGGGATCATTTGCGCAAAAGATACCGCTTGATCGCGGTTTGCGATTCAATTCAGAGTGGGGTTATCTGTCGCGCAACCGCTTCGATTCCGATGCTCCTGTGGAAGTGCAATCAGGACGAAACAACTACTACCACAAACCCATTGTAAACTTCAAACACTTTTGGACACCCAACGAAAAGTTCGCCCTCTCCAATGTATTGTATGCTTCCTTCGGAGATGGCGGTGGAATGAGGCCAAACAACACACAATTTGATGACGACGGCCACATCGACTTTCAATACATGTATGACAAAAACACGAAGACAATAACTAACTTCTTAGGTGTAGTTATAACTCCGGCCAATCTCTCGTACATCAATGACAAAAACAAATACGCGGCGTCGTACTACCTGCTTTCGAGCATCAACAATCACAAATGGTATGGCCTTCTTTCAACCTTCAAGTCTGAAATAAATAAACAGCTCGAAATCTCCGGAGGACTTGACGTTCGATACTACACTGTAGATCGCTATCAAATCGTGTATGACCTTCTAGGCGCAGATTATGCACTTATCGATAAAAAGAGCGGAGAGACTCGTTACATACAGGATCAAAACATAGCAGTTGAATATAACAATCCGGCCAAGGCTAAGGTTGTGCGCTATGAGGGGGATAAAATTAATTACAACATTACGAGTAATGTTCTGCAGTCGGGAGTGTTTGCCTTAGCCGAATACTCCGGCGAAAGCTACACCGCCTTTCTGAACGTTACCGCCTCGAATAGTCGCTACAACCGAATCGATCATTTTGCTCTTCGAGATTCACTAGGCAATAAAATCGAGAGCGGCTGGAAAAACTTCAATGGAGGAACAGCAAAGGCCGGATTTAACTATCGTTTCAACAAGCGGGCATCAGTCTTTATGAATACGGGATTTTTGTCGCGCGCGCCCATGCTGGCTAATACCTACTACAGCACCAGTTTGGAAACATTTAGCAACCTTAAAAATGAAGAAATCTCTTCGGCAGAAGTTGGGGCGAATTACAACACGAAAGAATTCAAAGTAACATTGAACGCATACTATACGATTTGGAACAACCGACCTGTAACCGGTACACGCACCATAGGTACTGAAAACTTCTACTACAATGTACCTGGTATGCGTGCGCTTCACCAAGGGGTGGAAGTCGATGCTGAGTGGAATACAATGAAGTCTTTGAGCATGGAAGGGGTTCTTTCCATTGGAGATTGGCGATGGAAATCGGCAGCCACTGCATACGTGACCGATGAGAACGGAAACACGGTTGGTGCACCAATTCAATTTGACGCTCGTAACATTAAAGTGGGCGATGCTGCTCAGTTTCAAACCAGTTTTGCTGTTCGATACAGTCCATTCAAAGGCT
>JAIYBR010000174.1 GCA_027488435.1 Flavobacteriales bacterium | reverse complement strand
GGTCAAATCGTTGATGGCTACTACTTCTACGTGTGGGTTGTTGATGAGGCTTCGGAAACACATACGTCCGATGCGTCCGAAACCATTAATGGCTATTTTTTTCATTTTACTTGCTAATTAGTTATGACCATTGCTTAAATCGAAAGGATTCGCGCGATACGCAATTCATCCCGATTCGGCATGTGTCGTTGATTGATGGCCTCGGAAAGCGGTGTGTAGGTTTCACGGTCGTTGATGATGCCGATCATTACGTCTTTTCTTCCTTCCAGAATTCCCTCTACCGCGGCCACACCCATCCGTGAGGCCATCACACGATCGTAGCAAGAAGGAGCACCCCCACGTTGCAGGTGTCCGAGTACCGATACGCGTGTTTCATATTCACTGTATTTCTCTGTTACTTTCTTGGCAATTTCATAAGCGCCTCCGCTCTTGCTTCCTTCAGCGACGAGCACGATCGAGCTTGACTTTCCGCTCTCTTCACTTTCGCGCAGCGTAGCCACTAGATCATCGATGCTCATTTCGTCTTCTGGAAGCACGATGGCGATAGCACCTGTGGCGATACCTGCTTTCAATGCAATAAATCCGCTGTTGCGTCCCATGACCTCAACGAAGAATAGACGATTGTGCGAGGTGGCTGTGTCACGGATTTTATCCACGGCATCGACAACCGTATTGGTTGCAGTATCAAAGCCGATACAGTGATCGGTTCCGAATAAATCGTTGTCGATTGACCCAGGGACGCCCATCACAGGGATTCCAAACTCTTCGAAAAACACATGGGCACCGGTGAATGTGCCGTTACCACCAATGGTGATGAGTGCATTCACACCGTGCTTCTTCATATTCTCATACGCCTTCTGGCGACCTTCCTTCGTCATGAAATCCTTACTGCGAGAACTCTTCAGAATGGTGCCGCCACGACCGAGAATACGAGCCACCGAACGCTCGTTGAGCTTCTTGAAGTCACCTTCAATCATACCCTGGTATCCTTGAAAGATACCTTCCACTTCAATATTGCGATACACACAGGTACGTACGACGGCGCGAATAGCCGCATTCATTCCAGGAGCATCGCCACCGCTGGTCAGCACACCAATTTTCATTTTCTGAGTATTCATCGTTTGTTTCAATTGCCGGACTCTCCTTGAATAAAACAATCCGGTCTCAAATGTAAGTGTATTTTGTACACTAAGGTTAGGATTCGGTTAAAAATCAATGTCCTCCACCGCTTACTCCATCAACATCCAGACCCTGCGCCTTTAAAATGCGATTCACTTTAAACGCAAACCAGGTCAGATATCCAAAGCAGATTACTGCAATTCCATAGCTTGGATGAATGCCTATTACATCGGCCAATTTTCCTTGAATAGGTGGAATAATCGATCCTCCTAAAATCATCATAATCAAGAAAGCTGAACCTTGCGACGTGTATTTACCCAGTCCGGCAATCGACAAAGTGAAGATGGATGGCCACATGATTGAGCAAGCCAGTCCACCGCACAAGATTGCATATACGGCCACCATTCCCGTGGCTAGGGTTCCAACCGTAAGTGCAATCATTCCGAAAATACCGAAGTACAACAGTGTGCGAGCCGGGTTGTCATTGCTGATGTAAGCAGCGCCAATTTGAATAAGAACGCACAGAACATACCACTTCAATGGAGACACATCGTGGCCTGCCAGGTAGGTGAAAAGCATAACTACTCCCAGCGCAATGAGCGGCACAGCAAACTTGAGAATCTTCTTGGTTGAAGGAGCAAAATCAAACGCGCCAATAGCACCTGTCCAGCGACCAATCATCAAACTACCCCAGAACATCGCAATGAATGGAGCAGTTTGAGAAGACTGAAATCCGCCAAACTCCGGCTGCTTCAGCAACTCTGCGCGATTGGAGCCCATGGCTACTTCCACACCCACATAAATAAAGATGGCAAGCATGCCTAATACCAACTGCGGAAACTGCATTGCACCCCAGCCTGATGGATTCTTGCGAGCAAGCGCATTGTTGACAGGCAACGCCACCACGATGATTGCCAAGGCAACCAACAACCAGGTAAGACGCATTTTCTCGAGTGGCTCGCGCAACTCAGTTATCATGGTTTGGTTGTACTCAATGTTGTTATTGATTTCGGCAGCATCATAGTCTGATGCGCCCGCCAACTGTTCGGTAAACACGGTTATCTGCTGCTCATAGTCGGCAATTTGCATGGCCTCGACTGAGCGATAGCTAGAAAATACCGGAACGAAAGCCATAACAAGCAGACCGGTGATGATGAGCATGCTCGCCATCGCTTTCTTAGCTGGCTCGGGTTTTTCGAGAATAATGCCTGCAGGAACTTTTTTCGAAAATCCGAACAATGCTGCCGCACCCACGAAAAGCAATCCAACAAATACATATAAGTTGATGACCTTACCCAAAGGTAGACTATTGATTTCCGCATCACTCACCGCTTGAGCACTGCCAAACAAAGCAAGGGCAACCACCAGTGGGCCGATGGTGGTTCCAAATGAGTTTACACCACCACCGAGATTAACACGAGTGGCTCCCGTAAGCGGATCGCCGAGTGATATGGCCAACGGCTGAGCCGCTGTTTGCTGTAGTGAAAATCCGAGCGCTACAATGAAAAGTCCGAGCAGCATACCCGGAAACGAATTGCCATTCACCGCCAAAATCATCGCCAGTGCACCCAACGCCGAAAACAGCAAGCCATAAACGATACTTTTCTTATAGCCCCATTTGCCAACCAAATCGAGTCCCGACAAGTTGCCATAAATAAAGAGTCCGAGGGCTCCTACATAATAAGCCAAATAGAAGGCAAAGTCGATAAGCTGACTTTGGAATTGATCGAGGTGAAAGAAGTGTTTGCAGAACGGAATAAAAACGTTGTTACCCGCTGCAATAAAACCCCAGAAAAAGAAAACTGTCACCAAAGTGCCCAATGCACCTTTAGCTGTTTGTGTAGTTGATGGTTGTGTCATCGTGGTTGGATTTGTTTGTTTATTTAAACTGCTCCCGACTTATTGTAAAAAGTACGCAATGTAGATAAAACAAGGGGTAACAGCACTTTTTGTTTAAATTTATTTTCTCATGAGGTGTTTTCCTACGTAGAGCAGGATAAAGTCGATACTATTGTTCCAATATTCTGCATCGTGCCCACCTGGGCGTTCCACAAAATCGTGTGGCACTTTGCGATTGAGCAAAATCTCATGCAGTTTGCGATTCTCCTCTAACCATTCATCTTCTGTTCCGCAGTCGATCATAACATTCAGTTCTCCGGCTTGAATCGAACCCGCTAATGTTAACATAGAATTTCGCGACCAGTTGGCTGAGTGCTCTTGCTCGCTGCCAAGAATGAGTTCGCGGTATTTGTAACTAAATGTTTTCTTCAGCAAGTTGACACTGCCGCTGGTTGCGCAAACCGTTCCATACAAATCGGGGTGCCGAATGGCAAGTGACAAACTGCCAAAGCCCCCCATGCTCAGACCTGCAATAGCTCTCCCCGACCGATTGCTGAGGGTGCTGTAATGGCTGTCGATAAATGGGAGGAGCTCCTGCGTCATGTAGGTTTCGTAACGCATGCTGGCATCTACCGGGCTGTCGAGATACCAGCTTCGTGCGCCGTTGGGACATACAATCATCAAGTGCATCTCATCAGCCAACCGGGGCAGCTCCGGTTTGATCTGAAGCCAAGACCGATGGTCACCTCCGAAACCATGCAACAAATAGAGTACTGGGACTTTTTCGTTCGCCGTGGTTTCCGGAACAATGACAACACACCGTGTATTTTTTTTCATGGACGCACTATACACCGATATCGTGTCGACCATGGCTGCCTGAGTGCTGCCTGCTAAAAGCAAGCACGTCATCAAAAGCAAGAGGCGTAATTGTAATCGATTCATTCGAGCAATTTGAACAGGAATCCCTCTTCGGCACTCAAATAGGACATTCATTTTATAAACAACTGCGCTACCTTATCTTAGCCGAACAAAATCACTACCCTCTTTTTCCATGATGGACGTTTCTGTAGACTGCGTTGTATTTGGTTTCGATGAAAAAAAACTCAAGGTTTTGCTCATTGAACAAAAGCATGCCGGCACCGACAAAAAGCTTCCACGCAAACAAATTGCATTACCCGGAGATTTATTAAAAGAACAGGAAAGTCTAGACCAATGCGCCAAGCGTGTATTGAAAGAGCTTACTAGCTTGAAAGGTATTTACTTGAAACAATTTCACACCTTCGGCGACCCCAAGCGTGTGAAGGATTTGAAAGACCAGGAATGGCTTCGATTATTTCGAGCGCATCCGGAGCGAAGAGTTATTACCGTAGGTTATTACTCACTTGTGAAAATGGATGAGTTCGAACCCAAGGCCTCCAGCTTTGCCGGAAAAACCAAGTGGGTGGATGTATATAATATTCCGGAACTTGCTTTCGACCACAACGATATCGTGGATAGTGCTTTGGAAATTCTGCGCCATGAATTGGTGGCCGACAACATCGGTTTCGAATTGCTGCCGGAAAAATTCACATTGTCGGAACTACAGCACCTGCACGAAATTATTCTGGATAAAAAACTCGACAAGCGGAATTTCCGGAAGAACATTTTAAAAGGCGATCACCTCACAGCATTGGAAGAAAAACAAAAAGGAGTGCTCCACAAACCTGCGCAACTCTACAAATATAAACGCCAATGAACTTGTTGAAGCGTGACTCAAAGTCGTTTGTTTTTTTGCTCATGGTACTTGCTTCATTGCGCAGCTTCGCTCAGCAAATGCCCGAATACGGAATTGCATTTCCGCAAGATGAAGTCACCACGATCCGTATAACCATCCATCCCGATAGTTTCAATCTGATGATTGCGACTCTCGAGAACGAGCACGAGTTTCCAGCTACATTTATTTTCGAGAGTAGCTCTCTTACAGACACGGTTTCAAACATCGGCTTTCGCTTGCGTGGTAATACAAGCTTGACCGCTGCGAAAAAGTCATTCAAGATTTCATTCAACACCTTCGATGCCGGCGGAGACTGGCAAGACCTTGAAAAGATAAACCTGTTGGGAACCGTAAACGACCCTTCACTCATGCGCACCAAGCTGGCACACGACTTATTTCGCAAATCGGGAATAGCCGCAGCCAGAACTTCCTACACTCGACTTTACATCAACAATGAATACCGAGGACTTTACATCAACGTGGAGCACATCGATGAGAAAATGACTGCGAGATATTTCGACAATCAGGGCGATGGCAATCTCTACAAATGCACGTATCCGGTAGATCTCGACTACATCAGCAACAATCCGAACGACTACAAATTTGCTTATTGGGGCGAACGTCATTACGACTTAACTACCAACGACTATCTCGACGATTATTCTGACCTGTCGTCTTTTATCGCGACACTCAACAACTCCCCCGGTTCAAACCTTCCGTGCGCACTTTCAGCAAAATTTCATGTTTCGGAATACCTGAAAATTGCAGTCATCGACGTCTTATTGGGCAATTGGGATGGATACATCTTCAATAAGAACAACTTCTACCTCTATCACGACCAACTTACCGATCGTATTCACTTCATACCCTACGACCTCGACAATACACTAGGCATCGATTGGGTGGGTGTCGATTGGTCACAGCGTTCTATTTACTCGTGGTCACCACAAGGACAAGACAGACCCCTCTACACACGCCTGCTCCAGAACACGGCCTATCGAAACTTGTTCAATAAGCACATCGACGACTTGTGTGCTACCCATTTTCATCCCGACTCGCTTTCGGCTCAAATCGAATACTGGCAAAATCTGATTCTGCCCCATGTACAAGAAGACCCTTACTATTCGCTTGACTTTGGCTTCAGCCAGTCCACATTTTTAAGCTCACCATTCAGCGGCTGTTGCAATCATATTCCGCTCGGTATTTTGCCGTATGTCGAGGCAAGACGCAGCAACGCATTAAACCAACTTGAATCCTATTCGCTTCAAACCATTGATGCCAACTACATCAACCAGCGTATTGATACCGGTGCTGTCAGTTTGAAAGCGCGCATGGGAGGCCCCATCAATTCGGTGCAAGCAGGCTATTCGTGGGACGGAGTTTCATTCACCAACGAAAGCATGTCCTACGATACTCTATCTGATGTATATAATTTCGTGGGACCGCCCTTCAATCCCATTACGGATAAATTACACTACAAGGCTGTTGTGAATGGATCATCAAACTTCCCTTGCACTCCCGATTTTCACTGGATGACGAGATCCTCTTTCGGCCTAAAAATCAATGAGACCTGTGCTGTCAATCAGTCTCTCCATGCCGACAATTTCGGAGAGTTCAATGATTGGGTAGAGCTGTATAACACAACGGGCAATGCACTCACGCTTTCGAACTGCTACCTCACCGATGATTATTCAAACTGGAATCGATGGAAACTTCCCGATACGTTGTTGCCTGCCAATGGCCACATGCTTTTCTGGCTCGACGATGACATGGAGCAAGGTAGAAATCATGCGAACTTCAAATTAGGTCCCAATGAAACATTGTGGCTGTATCGCATCGAGGAAGGTAAACCCCGCGTAGTCGATTCAGCAATGGGCTTTTCACCTATCGCAAATCAGACATGGGCTTTGCAACCCGACGGCGGATCGCAAGCCGCCTACACGCCGGGAACTCCGGGCGCAAGCAATACAATTTCGTCTGTCGATGAATTGTCGGAGAAACAGAATACGGTTTACCCATGCCCGGCAACTACTGAATTTTTCTGGGGACAACAAGCCACTGCCAATTTATTTGACGCACAGGGCAACCTTGTCATGGATGGAATTTCGCAAGGAAGGGTAGAGTGCGGACATCTCATGCCCGGCATGTATGTGCTGGTTTCAGGGTCACAAACCTTTAAGGTGGTTATACAACCTGTTGCGAAGTAGCTCTACATCGGCATGCTTCATTCGCAAATTACTTGCAGGCCTTAATGACTGCAAGGCCTACCTCTTTACGATATTTGCCGCGCATGAATTTATCGTCTGCCCTACACCATCGATTCTTTAATGTCATTCAAGCCGAAGCTGAAAAGCTTGGTGTGAATGTCTATGTCATCGGTGGTTTTGTGCGCGATCAAATACTCGGGCGACCTAGCACCGACATCGATTTTGTTTCGGATAAACTAGGCGTTGATTTAGCGCGCAACGCTGCAAAAGCACTGGGCATTAAAAAGATTGACATATTCAAAACCTATGGCACCGCACACTTCCGTTTCGGCGAATGGGATTTGGAATTTGTGAATGCACGGAAAGAATCATACACCAGCGATTCACGCAACCCACAGGTGGAGCAAGGATCATTGCAAGACGATCAAAACCGTCGTGATTTCACCATCAATGCGCTTGCTATCTCGCTGCAAAAAGAAAACTTCGGCGACGTGATCGATCCATTCGGTGGACTGACAGATCTGGAGCAGAAAACACTGCGAACTCCTCTCGACCCGGATATAACGTATAGCGATGACCCGCTGCGCATGATGCGAGCCATTCGATTTGCCAATCAACTTCATTTCCGTATCGAGCAATCATCCTTCGAGGCCATTAAACGCAATGCCGATCGTATCAAGATTGTATCGATGGAGCGAATTACAACCGAGCTCAATAAAATTGTTCTGTGTGCAAAACCGTCCATTGGTTTCAAGCTTCTTTTCGATACGGCTTTGCTCGATCGCTTTTTTCCGGAAATGGTGAAACTGCATGGAGTTGAAAAGCGAAATGGCATAGCGCACAAAGACAACTTTTACCACACGCTGCAAGTGCTGGACAATGTATGCGAAACGTCCGACAATTTGTGGCTACGCTGGTCGGCCATTATGCACGACATCGCAAAACCACCGACAAAACGTTTTGAAGAAGGTGCCGGCTGGACCTTTCACGGACATGAAGATCTCGGTGCGCGTATGGTGCCGAAAATATTTTCGCGACTAAAACTTCCGCTCGATCACTCGATGAAGTTCGTGCAGAAAATGGTTCTACTTCATCTGCGCCCCATTGCCCTCACCAAAGAAGAAATTTCGGATAGCGCTATTCGCCGCTTGCTTTTTGAAGCAGGCGACGACATCGATGAATTGATGAAACTCTGCCGCGCCGATATCACTTCAAAAAACGAATCGAAAGTGCAGCGTTATCTGGCCAACTACGAAATCGTCGTACAAAAACTCGTTGAGCTCGAAGAAAAAGACCGCATCCGAAATTTTCAACCACCGATTACCGGCGAAGACATCATGCGCATTTTCAATTTGACTCCTTGTCGCGAAATTGGAGTTATCAAAACCGCCATCAAAGACGCTATACTCGACGGCATCATTCGCAACGAATATGAGGAAGCATACAACTTCATGTTAGTGGAAGCGGAACGTCTCGGACTAAAGCCAAACTGAGAAGCACTTCTCTTGCATCCCCGTGTATGCTAAGTTTGCATCATGAAGATCAATCTGGAAGAACTAACCGCTCATACCATCGAACTCAGCAAATCGATTGGCGCATGGATGAAAGAACAAACTTCGATTCATGAGCATGTGGCAGAAGTAAAAAGTGAGAACAATCTGGTCACCTATGTCGACAAAGAAAGCGAACGCCGCTTTGTAGAAGGCCTTCGCAAACTGCTGCCAGAAGCCGGTTTTGTAGCAGAAGAAGGCACCGGTGAGCGCAATGCAACGGGACTCAATTGGGTGATAGATCCACTCGACGGCACCACCAACTTCGTGCACGGCATGCCGGTATGGTGCACCAGCATCGGCCTTTGCGATGGAACGAAACCCATCCTCGGTGTCATTTTCGATCCCAATGCCAACGAATGCTTCAGCGCATACTCTGGCGGCGGAGCAACACTCAACGGACAATTGATACACGTTTCGAAGATCAACTCACTGCAACAGTCATTACTCGCAACAGGATTCCCATACGACGATTTCGGTCGTGAGGAGGAATACATCCAACTCTTCCGCAAGCTCATTCGAGGCACACGCGGACTTCGCCGATTGGGCAGCGCGGCGCTCGATATGGCATGGACAGCTTGCGGACGATTGGAAGGCTTCTATGAATACGGACTCAATCCGTGGGATGTAGCC
>JAIYBR010000164.1 GCA_027488435.1 Flavobacteriales bacterium | reverse complement strand
GGTCAGGTAGATTGGATAACAGGAATATTATTGTCCATAGGCAGTATCGGAGGATCCTACATCGGAAGCAATTTTGCCATGAAGGAATCCTCGAGAATTTGGGTTTTCAGAATAATTAAGGTAATTATATCCTTAGAGCTAATTCACTTGTTAACTAAGAGTCTGCCCCATATTTCGAGTGTAGTATAAAAACGATTTATAACGAAAGCCAATACCCTCACACATTCCCAGTCGCATCCTTCATCAAATTAAAAATCAAACGAGGTTGATTGAGCATCAGGCTTAGCCTACACCAAACCTGTCGCGTGTTTAACGCTGCACTCGCTTTCTTCGCTTACGATGCCACCAATCAAGCAATCTATCAACCTTGTCTGGATGAAGCGAGACTTGCGCACGCAAGACCACGAGCCTTTGATGCTGGCCGAAAAAGCAGGCATCCCCTACCTCATCGTGTTTTGCTTCGAGCCATCTCTTATTACTCACCCCGATACGAGTGACAGGCATCTGCAATTTCAGTATCATAGTCTGCTGCAGGTAAATGAAAAACTGAAACCATCGGGTCGGTGTGTCGAGATTTTTTATGGTGAATCGCTGGATGTCTTTTCGTGGTTGGCCGAACATTTCGACATACAGCAGATCTTCAGTTACCGAGAAAGCGGCATTCGATTGACGTGGCAACGTGACAAAGAAGTAAAACGCTGTTGCAATACTCATGGTGTTTCATGGACCGAGTGCAAGCGCGACGGTATACAACGAGGCATTCGCAATCGCGATGGGTGGGACAAGCAATGGTTTGGTTTCATGCACGCACCCATCATTCGCAATTCATATTCACATCAAGCGTTGGAAATACCTGCTCACTTATTCGTCATACCGGAAAAAACACGCAGAGAATGGTCCGATTATCCGCGCGATTTCCAGCCTGCGGGTGAAGATGTTGCGTTTCGCTATCTGCAAAGCTTTGTAGAAAATCGGGGCATCAACTATAATAAACACATCTCGAAACCGGCCGAGAGCAGAGTGAGCTGCGGACGCATATCGCCCTACCTCGCGTGGGGCAATGTGAGCGTAAGGCAGGTATATCGATCTATAATAGACCATCCTCAATCGCTGGCCGGTAAACGCTGGGTGGATGGCTTCCTCACTCGTGTTAAATGGCGTGACCATTTCATTCAAAAGTTTGAAGTGGAGTGCGATTATGAAACGCGGTGTGTCAACGCCGGATACGAATCGCTTTTGAAGGCACACAACCCTGCCCATATCACAGCCTGGGAGCAAGGCCTCACGGGCTTTCCACTGGTGGATGCCTGTATGCGGTGTCTGCATTCTACGGGGTGGATCAACTTCCGCATGAGGGCCATGCTGGTGAGTTTCTTCTGTCATCATCTTTATCAAGACTGGCGAGCGGGCACCTATCATTTAGCCCGGCTATTTCTGGATTACGAACCCGGCATTCACTACCCGCAATTCCAAATGCAAGCCGGCACAACAGGCGTGAACACCGTGCGCATGTACAACCCCGTGAAACAAAGCCGCGACCACGATCCCGAAGGAGCGTTCATAAAAGCATGGGTACCCGAATTGCGTTCACTTTCCACAGAGCACATTCATGCTCCGCATCTCATGACGATAGAAGAACAGAAACACTTCGGCGTGCAAATAGGAGTGAATTATCCATCACCTATTGTCGCCCTAGAATCAGCCGCGCGTCAGGCTCGCGAAGCCATCTGGGGTCATCGCAAGAAAGACGAAGTAAAAGCAGAAGGCAAGCGCATTGTCGCAACACATGCCCGCAAAAGTGCTCGGGCGAAGAAGAAAAAGGGTGGCGAGCAGTTGAGTTTGTTGTAGGTATGCAGGAATGTAGGATTATAGGATTGCAGGGCGCTCCAAACTTTCAATTAGATTTTTTTTAAACTCCAAAGCACCATGTTTCTTTTTGGAAGACCTCAGCGCTGGCCGAGAGCAGCCGAGGCCAAATCACATAAACAAGTAACCGGTGCCCGAGCGCAGTCGAGGGCAGCGCAGTCGAGGCCCAACATTCAACTTTCTTAACCGCAATGGCGCAAAGGAAGCAGAGATAGGAATGTAGGATTGTTAGGGGCGCCAACTGTCAATGAATAAGCAGTGAAAAACCAACAGTTAAGTTAATCATAAAAAACAAAATCGAAAGGTTCAGCAGAGCATTACAGAACTTTCTACTGACTGGAAATTCATCCGTTTCATCTAGTGGATAAGGTTTAAAAAAACGACTAAAAAAGAGCAGATTAAAAAAGACCCCGTTAGCAGGATTTTTGCGGAAATCAAGAAAACCATGCACTATCAGCTTAAAGCCAAAACAGAAAACAAAGGATAGCCCGGAGATTGTTTTTAGCGTTTGTAAATCCATGCAGCAATTAACTAAATTAGTTTGATTTCACACATATTAATTGCTCGAGAATAGCGTCAATCGGCATGTATAAAGTCTATGATAACAATAGAAATTGGAATTACAGGGCTCACGAACGTTCAACCTTCAATTTTTATTGAATCGCTGAAAAAAAAAAAAAAAAGAAATTGCATCTAGTATTCATACGGAAACAGACACTCGGCGGCATACAGCAGCACTTTGGCGCCGGCCGAGCGCAGCCGAGGCCAACCCACTCTCCCAAGTAACCGGTGCCCGAGCGAAGTCGAGGGCAGCGAAGTCGAGGGCCCAACCTTCCATTGTTTTTATTAACCGCCAAGGCGCAAAGAACGC
>JAIYBR010000171.1 GCA_027488435.1 Flavobacteriales bacterium | reverse complement strand
AGTGTAATTACCACCGTGGCGAAGCGTAACATCGCGAAGAGCACGGGTGCTTGATAAATTCGAAACTGTGTTACCCGGACTCTGAGACAACACATAATCTGCAACTGCCACCAAGGTATATTCTTCCCCAAACACAGAACCGTCTTCGCACACAAAAGCCAAACGGTCAACATCCGGATCAACAACGATTCCCATATCGCATTTCGTTTCACGCACCAGCTTCGACAAATCGGTCAAGTGCTCCGGCAGTGGTTCCGGATTGTGCGGGAAGTGGCCATTAGGCTCACAATAGATAGTTTCGATTTGACGTACACCAAGTGCCTTGAGTAGAGCTGGCACATAGACGCCACCACTGCTGTTAACTGCATCGACCGCAACATGCAAATCAGCAGCTTCTATGGCGGCTCTATCCACCAATTTCAATTTTAAGATATGATCAATATGAAAATCGAGATAGCTTGTTTCACTTACAATCCCTAAGGCGTGAACATCAGCAAATGAAACTTCACCGGATGCAGCTAGACGCAGCACTTCAGCCCCTTCATCAGCTGAAATGAACTCCCCCTTTTCGTTCAGCAGTTTGAGAGCATTCCATTGAATTGGATTATGGCTAGCCGTCAAAATAATGCCCGCATGAGCCCCTTCATTGGGAACGGCAATTTCGACGGTTGGAGTTGTGCTCAAACCAATATCCAACACTTCGGCACCCATACCAACAAACGTATTGCACACGAGCGCATTGATCATGCCGCCACTTATCCGTGCATCACGGCCCACAACCACTTTAATTCGTGTTTGATTGTTTTTATGTTGAATCAACGCGCAGAATGCTGAGGTAAACTTCACAACATCGATAGGAGTCAGGCCTTCATTTTCAGGTCCACCTATCGTTCCGCGGATGCCCGAGATAGATTTAATAAGAGTCACGATTCGTTGAATTTATGTGAGCGCAAAGTAAGCTGTTCATCTGCGAAACGAGCGGGTTAAATTTCAACATTACATTTGCTGAAGCCCATGAATTATCTAGCCCATTCATTTCTTTCTTTCTCGATTGAACCGGTCCTCTTCGGACAATTTATTGCGGATGACATCAAAGGAAACAAGTGGCAGCAATTCGATTCGAAAATTCAACAAGGCATTCTCATTCATCGCTTCATAGATAACTTCACCGATAGCCATCCAGTTGTGCTCGAATTGAAGAAGCAATTGCACCCCTTTCTGGGCAAGTTTTCAGGGGTGGTTCTCGATGTTCTTTTTGATCACGTCCTCTCACAAAAATGGCATCTCTATGCAGAGCAAACACGCGAAGGCTGGATTCAAACAATCTATTCTCAGCTTGAGCGACGTCGACTTGAAATGTCGGAAAAGCGGCAGTACATTATCGATAAAATGATAGAGCATGACTGGATGAACATGTACATGACTCAGGAAGGTACAGCCCAAATTCTGAATCAAATGGCTCGCCGGATACCCTTCTCAAATACGCTGAAAGACTCGTTCGGCGTATACATTCGAAATGAAAGGGACATCATTTCCACTTTTGATGAATTTTTTCCACAAATCGTTTCGGCGACTCAACTCAAATTAGATACTTTTGCCGACTGACAGAATTATCCATCGCACTCAATCGATTGACACGAACGCAGCTATGATATTGCGCCCGAAAAAAACAGCTTTCACTTTGTTGCTGATGCTAGCCTTACAGCTTGGAGCATTTGCAGGTAATATCATGATAGAAGGCCGTTATCAACAGCGCAACATCTTCATCATCAATGCAGCCTCGCCAGATGGAGTTGGTTATTGCATTTACGAGGTTGTAGTGAATGGATTGGTAACATCTGATGAGGTCAACACGCAGGCATTCGAGATTGACCTTTCCATTTACGGGCTGAAAAATGGTGACCCTGTCAACATTCTAATTAAGCACAAGGACGGCTGCACTCCTAAAATTCTAAATCCAGGAGCGCTTGAGCCTTCGCCATCATTTATTTGTACTTCTATTACATGCGGCATCAACGGCGCACTTACGTGGGAAACAACCGGAGAACTCGGAAAAATCCCATACATTATACAGCAATTCAAATGGAATCGTTGGGTAACCGTTGGTGAAGTGATGGGAAATGGAACGACCGTAAAGAATGTATACCGCTTCCAAGCGCAATTAACCAGCGGGTTGAACAAATTCCGGGTAATGCAGAAAAGCTATGAGGGCGATATACGCAAGTCTCAAACTTGTGAGATTAACAGCAATGTAGAGGAAGTTAATTTCCGATACGATAAAAAGTCGAAGACCGTTTTCTTTAGCTCAGAAACTTCCTTTGAACTTTACAATCTGTTTGGACAAATTGTGAAACGAGGTCGGGGAACTAGCATTGAGTGCACCTCACTAACCAAAGGCGAATATTGGGTGAGCTTCGACAATGTCGTCGAAAAATTCATGAAAAAATAAGTATTGCGTTTCTGCACTAAATCATCTAAAACCTCGGAAATACGCCGAGGTTTTTTTATTTTAGTAACTTATCCGATATAAATACATTTGAAAGTCTCTTATCGCCATAACGGTATTCATCCATTAGCAATACTGCTATCGGCGACAGTTGCCCTCTTTTTGTTTGGGTGCAATAATTTCAACAGGCCGGGTAAAGCAACTCAAAAAAAGGAAGGTTCTATCGATTTGGATTCCATCAAACGACGTGGCACTCTCATCGTGCTAACTGAAAACAGCGCTTCCACATACTTCCTTTATCGCAACCACCCTCGAGGCTTCGACTATGAATTGGCCCTGTCATTCGCTAAACACCTGGGTGTAAGGTTAGAGATTAAGTTGATTGACGACGTCGACCAAATGTTCGACATGTTGCAAAACGGTGAGGCCGATATTGCAGCAAGCAATCTAACCATTACGCAATCACGAATTGACTCTGTGGATTTTTCCTCGCCGCTTTATCAAACTAGACAGGTACTCATACAGCGAAAAATCGAACGCCCCGACGGATCTATCTCTCTTGCGGTGAATGATAGCTCTCAACTGCAACTTCTTCCAATTTGGGTGCATCGATATTCATCATTTTTCCAGCGATTGCAGGAATTATCGATGCGCAGAGAAAATGCTCTTCGCATAGAGGAAACCCCGGGCGAAATCAGCACAGGCGATCTCATTCGACTGGTTGACGAAGGGGCCATACCGGCAACCGTTACAGATGAGAATCTTGCGCTCATCGAGATGGCCGATTACAATCATATTGATGCCAGCGTCGCCATTTCGGACTTAGAAAATATCGGCTGGGCACTTCGGAAAAACTCCCCGCAACTAAAGGAGGAGTTAAACCACTGGTTATCGAGCACATCCGGTATGAAGCGTAATAATGATCTCTACAGCAAATACTTCGAAGAACCTGAGGTCTCCGGAGCAATTACGTTTACACTACCCAAGGTCAGCCCAGGAGCCATTTCTCCCTACGATAGTTTGTTTCAAGTTTGTGCACCGCAGCTTGGATGGGACTGGCGCATGCTTGCATCCATCGCTTATCACGAATCGCACTTTAATCCACAGGCACAATCATGGAGTGGGGCATACGGTCTAATGCAACTCATGCCGCAAACGGCTGTTCGTTTTGGTTGTTCATCTACTCCCTCGGCCGAATGCAGCATTCAAGCCGCAACCAAGTACATTAAATATTTGAACACCTTGTGGTCGAAGCGCGTTTTCAATGAGAGCGAACGCATAAAGTTCGTGCTTGCCAGCTATAACATGGGTCAGGGTCACATTATCGATGCACAAAATCTGGCTCGTGAACTCGGCATGAATGACACGCTATGGGACGGAAATGTAGCAGAGGCACTTCTTCTCAAACAACAAGAAAAATACTATACCATGAAGTGCGTCAAACATGGATATTGTAACGCACGTGAACCTGTTACATTTGTTCGGAAAATTTTAGGAACCTTCGAACTGTATCGAAGCGTCAATGACTAATTCGAAAATGAAAAAACTCGCAATCTCATCCATTTTCGCTGTATTCATTTGCGTGTGTGCATGTAAAAAAGATGGAGTCGATCCATACAGCATCAAAGGGAAAGTTACAGATTCCAGAAACGGAAGCGGCTTGTCGGGCGTCACCATTAAATTAGAGAAGCAAGCCGTTCAGAACGGCGTATACAGCAACACCTACGTTCGTGCGCTCACTACCACAACAGGAAGCGATGGCTACTATGAGGGCGCATGGGAACGCGAAACATTCACTTCGCTCAAGGTTCTCGCAGAAAAAACCAGTTATATCCCAATAGACATCGAATTAACTGATCAAGAAATTGGAAGTGGTGAAATAAATAAAAACCTTACCATCTATCCCGAGGCTTTTGCTTCTTTGCGCTTCGTGCATAACGGCAGTAATAACGCCGACTATTTATCCTTCAATTACACGAATACCAATTTCGATTGCGCTTGTTGCAAGCCAGGTTGGAAGACGATTCAAGGCGCTCAGGTCGACACTACCTTTACGTGCAAAGTTTATGGCGACCATTGGCTTGTGTATGAAATTCTCACGCGTATCAATAACGTAGATAGCTCATTCACGGATAGTGTTTACTGTCCTGCTTTCAATGAAACTTCAGTGGAACTCCCTTATTAATCGATTCTTTTCAGATTTAACGATGAATTCACAAAGAAGACTTTTCTTTACCCAGATGAAAAAACCATTTTTCACTCTAGCGATTGTGCTTTTTGCGTGGACTCACTCCATTGCGCAAATCACTACACCACCTGACTTCTCTAATGTTCGTGCAATGGCAGAGTGGGAAGAGGTGCAAGCGATTACTATTTCGTGGACCGGATTTCCGGCTATACTGAAACAGATTGTCGCGGCTTCTCGACTAGAAACGCTCGTCATTATTTTGAGCGACAACGTGCAAGCAACAGAAGCTTACCTGCTTGCCTCAAATACAGGAGGAGCGGCATTCACCGACTTGAATAACGTACTTATCGTCGATTCTAATTATGACTCTATTTGGATGCGCGACTACGCGGCCAATCCTGTCTATGGCAACGAAGTCGATTCTCTCTTCCTGGTCGATTGGTTATACAATCGAGACAGACCTAATGATGATTCCACTCCAATAGCCGTAGCCGAAGTGCTTGACCTTGACCTTTACGAAACGTCTGAATCTCCTTATGATCTAGTCAACACGGGAGGAAATTATATGAGTGACGGCTTTGGTACCGCTTTCGCTTCTGAATTGGTCTTGGACGAAAACGACGGGAATGGACTTTACAATATTTATTATCCCACTCACACGGAACAAGTGATTGATGAAATTCTCGAAACCTACATGGGAATTCATACATACATCAAAATGCCAGTCCTTCCTTACGATGGCATTCATCATATCGACATGCACATGAAGCTGGTTGATGAAGAAACCTTGCTGGTTTCGGAGTATCCAGCGGGAGTTGCTGATGGACCACAAATCAATGCCAATATCAATTATGTGTTGAGTAATTACACTAGCAAATTCGGAACACCGTTTCATGTCGTTCGCATTCCGGCTCCGCCAAGCACTGGAGGAAATTATCCTGATAACAATGGTGCTTATCGAACCTATACCAACGCTGTATTCGTTAATAACACGATTCTTATTCCTACCTATCGTGAACAGTATGACACCATTGCTATGCGCATCTGGGGGGAAGTTTGTCCGGGCTACAATTTAGTGGGTATCGACTGTGACAATACCAACAACAACATCATCGCTCAGAGTGGTGCCATCCATTGCATTACACATACCGTTGGTGTTGCTGATCCATTGCTTATTTCTCATCAATCGCTTCCGGACACCTACGATTCAAACAACCCCTACTTTGTTTCAGCCTATTTAAACCATCGCTCGGGAGTTGAGCGCGGGACATTGCACTGGAGGCTCGCAGGACAATCGGATTTTAACGTGGTTGAATTGACTAGCAACTCCCTCAACTGGGAGGGTTACATTCCCGCTCAACCAACAGGGTCGATTATTGAATATTATATCGAAGGTGAATCGGTAAGTGGCAAAATTCAAGTGCGGCCCATGCCGGCACCCGATGGCTTTTGGACATTCGAAGTGCTGGGCGAACCACTTGAAGTTTCAGATACCCAGATAAATTTCATCCAACGAATCTATCCAAATCCTGCATCTGCAATTACATGTATCGAATTGAATACACCCCAGAATCAACATGCAAAAATTTCGCTCATCGACATTGCAGGACGCACAGTTTCTATTATTTATGAAGGAACGATTCCGCAAGGATCATCCAATTATTTCCTACATGCCAATGAATATGAATCCGGAGCCTACCGTGTATTGATTCAATCGGGAAACATGTATCAAACAATGCCACTAATGATTAAATAGTTTGGTCCGTAAAAAACTCATATCAGAAGAAGCGCTGGCAACAGCCACAAAGTTGCCAAAAGACAATGTATTGATTACACTGTTAAGCAAGGTAGCACGCATTGACGAGGTGAATGAACTTTATACACGAATGTGTGAATCGCCGGGATTGGAAAGTATCCAGACATTGTTTCACCATTTAGAGATCGACTGCATTTTGGACGAATCGGAGTTGGAGCACATTCCGAAAAGCGGACCATTCATTATAGTGGCCAACCATCCATTCGGTGCATTAGACGGTTTAGCTATGCTGTTGGCCATTGCGAAAGTTCGACCCGATTTCAAGGTCATGGCCAACTTTTTACTGCAGCACGTTGAGCCCATCAAAGACTATTTCATCGCAGTCAATCCATTCGAAAGTCGCCGCGAAGCATATTCGAATGTAAGCGGACTAAAAGCGGTGAGGCAACACCTGGAAAACGGAGGGGGACTTGGCATTTTTCCAGCAGGCGAAGTGAGCACCTATCATGGAGAGGTGAATGCAGTAGTCGATAAAAAGTGGGGCAACTCAGCCATAAAGATTGTTCGCAATGCCGGTGTGCCTGTCGTTCCGCTTTTCTTCGACGGAAGTAATTCCAAGCTCTTTCATCTTTTGGGAATGATACACCCCAACTTACGCACGCTAGCCTTACCTGCCGAGATGCTGCGAAAGAAAGGCGATAGCATTCGCATGCGAATAGGCAAGCCTATTCAGCCCAAAGACACGTTGATGTTTACATCCGTCGATCAATATGGAAGGTATCTGCGCGCCAAGACATATGCATTGGGAAGTTCATTAGAAGTGAAGCGCGATTATTTCCGGATATTCAGAATTGAAAAATCGCCCGAGCCAATTATTTCGCCGGTTGAACAACATCATATACTCTCAGAAATAGAAAATATCCAAGAGTTTAAAACACTTACCTATGACAATTTCGACTGCTTCGTGGTGGGAAGTGAGCGGATACCCCACCTACTGCGTGAAATAGGAAGATTGAGAGAAGAAACGTTTCGAATTGTCGGCGAAGGAACCAACAAGAGTATTGATCTTGACGAATATGATTTGTATTACAATCATCTAATTCTCTGGGATCGAAAAGAACAAAAAATTGCCGGGGCCTATCGTGTTGGAAATGGTTCGCAAATCATGCAGCGCTATGGCAAAAAAGGATTTTACATTTCATCCTTGTTCAAAATGGGAGCGCCACTCGATCCAATTTTGCGTCAGTCGCTTGAGCTGGGAAGATCTTTCATTGTTCCCGAATATCAAAAGCACAGGCTTTCCCTATTTCTGCTTTGGAAAGGCATTTTGTTTTACCTCCTTTCGAATGCTCGATTCCGCTACATCATTGGACCTGTATCGATCAGCAACCAGTATCAGGAGGTTAGTAAAGACCTCATCATTCAATTCATTACGAAACACTATTTCGATGAGGGACTTGCCTCGCATGTAACGCCCTACAATGCATTCAAACCGCGCTTATCAAAAGTTGATACGGAGGCGCTTTTGGATTCTACGCAAAGTGATATCAAAAAAATGGATCGGATTATTAGTGAAATCGAACCTCTCAGTTTTACAATGCCCGTTCTGCTTAAAAAATACTTGCAACAAAACGCACGTATTATTGCGTTCAACTGTGATCCAAAATTCAATAATGCATTGGATGGACTCATGTATTTAGACATGCAGAATTTACCTGCCGATACGATTGAAACCCTTCAACGCGAGATGATCAGTTGATCTGATCAGCCTCTATTTTCAAGACATGAATAAAAGACGTCAATTTATTAAAGCCTCTGCTGTAACAGGCTTGGGTTTAGGTTTGGGTGGATTTACCCGCATGTTTTCGCAATCGGAAGAAGCAAGTACACCGGAAAAACCGAACGACATCTTCAAAGAAGGTCTTGTGCTTTCTACCTGGGATGCAGGAATTCCAGCCAACGAAGCAGCATGGAAAGCAATGCTCGATGGAGGAAACGCATTAGACATGGCCGAAAAGGGGGTGAATGATACGGAAGCGAATCTGGCAAACTTGACAGTAGGGCTAGGTGGATTTCCGGATCGCGATGGGCACACGACTCTCGACGCATGCATCATGGATAGCACAGGAAACGCAGGCAGCGTGATGTTTCTCGAACACATCAAGCATCCGGCATCTGTAGCACGACGTATAATGGAAAAAACACCGCACGTAATTCTGGTTGGTGAAGGGGCATACCAATTTGCACTTTCCGAAGGATTCAAGCATGACGACTATGTGAGCGAAGAGTCGCAGAAAGCGTGGAAGGAATGGTTAAAAACCAGTCAGTACAAGCCTATCATCAATATCGAAAACCATGACACCATTGGTTTGATTGCCATGGACGCCAACGGTGACCTTGCCGGGGCATGTACTACCAGCGGCATGGCTTTTAAAATGCGTGGACGTGTGGGTGATAGTCCCATCATTGGTGGTGGACTGTACGTGGATAATGAAATTGGTGCTGCTACATCGAGTGGTTTGGGAGAGGCTGTAATTCGCACGTGCGGATCTTTTTTAGTTGTGGAAATGATGCGACAAGGAGCAACTCCCCAAGAGGCCTGTGAAGAAGCCATCAATCGGATTAAAATCAAACACACCAACTTCAAAGATTTTCAGGTAGGTTATCTGGCAGTCAATAAGGCCGGAGAGATTGGCGCTTTTGCCATTCATCCCGGATTCACCTATTCGCTTCACAAACTCGGAGAGAACAAAGTTTATAAATCGAAAAGTTTACTTTAACAGTAGTTCGCATTTATTCGAGACACTTCCATCGCACGATGCCCAACATTAAATCAATCATACTGCTTTCACGCCCCATTAACCTGGCCATTATTGCAGTCACCATGGGCATTACGCGTTGGGTTGTACTGAGCAATTTGGTTGTGAAATACTGCGAACAAAACTTGCCGCTTAGCACATTGCATTTTCTGCTTTTGGTAATAGCAGCAATCCTCATTGCTGCAGGCGGCAACATCATCAACGATTATTTCGATCAGCGCGCTGACAAAATCAACAAGCCACAAAAGGTTAGAATTGGTCGAACGGTAAATCGAAAAGTGGCCATTCTCATCCATCAAGGTCTAAACGCAACCGGCCTTGTGCTTGTGTATTGGGTTGGCTGGAAGAATAGCTATCTGTTTTTACTCACCTTGCCACTTCTCATTGCGTTATTGCTTTGGTCCTACT
>JAIYBR010000176.1 GCA_027488435.1 Flavobacteriales bacterium | reverse complement strand
GTCGGCAATACCGAATGGATGACTGTAGAAATGGAAAACGGCATTGCAACCACTCTCGAAAATTTATTGGCATGCACCAACTATGAAGCACGCGTTGCAGCTTATTGCCCCGACTCACTCAGCGATTGGTCGCAAGTGGTTTCGTGGCAAACTGATGGTTGTTGCATTCAACCATCAACACTGAATGTTATCGGGTCGTCGAATACATCGCTCACGCTTCAATGGACAGAAGTTTTAGCTGCAACCGAATATGAAATTTCAGCAACTAATTCGGAAGGCAACGTGACTGTATGGCAGGCCGGAGCAACAGACACCATCACGTTGGACGGTCTGACGCCATGCATGTCATACACGATTTCCATACTATCACAATGTGATAATCCACAGGGAGCCGCAGCAACCGCTGAAGGATTTACTCCCGGTTGCGAAGACTGTGCGCTTATACCTTATTGCACCACAGGAGGAAATGCAAGCGTTGAATACATCGAATATGTGCAGGTTGGCGATATCGAGCGGACTTCTGCGAACGACGGTGGATATGTGCTGGTATCAGATATTACCGACACGCTTGTTGCGGGCGAATACTATTCCGTAACCTGCATACCAGGCTATACCGGAACAAACTACAACGAGAATTTTCGCGTGTGGATCGACTACACGATTGACGGCGATTTTGATGACGAAAACGAACTGGTATTCGATCCGCAATCAACCACTACACAAGTTATAGGCGGCTTCACCGTACCAGCAGGAATTACAGAAGGAGTTTCAAGAATGCGTGTGTCGATGGCCTACACGCCCATCAATAGCAACAACGAACCCTCACCATGCGGCAACTTGGTATACGGAGAAGTAGAAGACTATTGCATCACGCTAAGCTCTTCGCTTGGCATAGGTCGCATTATCGATTCAAAAGGTGTTTTAATGCCCAATCCGGCTACCACCTGGATTCAACTTTCGAACGTAAACGAACGACCATTCTCGTTGGAGGTGCTAAGCTCCGATGGCAGGTCAATCGCCGCATTGAGCATGGAGCAATGGCCACGCGTTACGCTTCCCAACTTACCGAATGGAAGTTATTTCATTAGAGCATTACAAGAGAAAGGTTATTCAGCCTGGCCCCTTTTAATAGCGCACTGACGTGAGCATTTCCCATCAACAGAATGAAGTAAGTCATCAATTGATGAACGTCGCTGCATGCGCGCAGCGTGGTGTGACGTTACACGTAAAGCGGTTAGACCTTCTGCATGCGCATGTGCAGGGAAACAAGTGGTATAAGCTGAAGTACAACATCGAACGTGCATTGGCTTCTGAGCACAAAACACTTTTGACATTTGGAGGAGCATGGAGCAATCACATTTATGCAACAGCCGCAGCCGGTAAGTTGGCCAGTTTGCGCACCATCGGAATCATTCGCGGAGAAGAACCTTCTGATTATAGCAACACCTTGCTCTTTGCAAAGGATCAAGGCATGGAGTTGAAATTCATAAGCAGACTCGACTATGAAGAGCGCGCCACCGAAGAGTTTAAGGCATGGCTACACGACGAGTATGGATCATTTCATTTGGTGCCCGAAGGCGGATCCAATTATTATGGTGTGAATGGCTGTATGGAAATTCTAACCGAGACGGACTTGCAAACCTATTCGCACGTGGCATGCGCATGTGGCACAGGCGCGACCCTGGCGGGTATGTTGTTGGGTTCGAAAGGACAATCACAATTCATCGGGTTTTCAGCACTAAAGGGCGGTGATTTTTTGCGCGATGAAGTGGTCAAACACATCGAGTATTTTTTGATGGACCGCGAGCTGGCGGAAGAATATCGTTCGCAATTCACCATCGAAACAGCCTATCATTTTGGTGGTTATGGGAAATGGAATGAAGAACTAATTTCCTTCATTCAGCAAATAGAACGCGAGCATAGTTTACCGCTTGACCAAGTTTACACGGGGAAGGCATTATTCGGTTTATTGAAAAAAATCGAAGACGGAGAATTCGAACGCGGAAGCAATGTGCTGTTCATTCATACAGGCGGTTTGCAAGGAAGATTGGGGTGTGATGCTCTACCGCTTCTTAATCCATAACTCCGGATTCTGAGCTGCGCCTGCATCTGCGCCTACCTTCCACACTTCGAAATGAAGCGTGTAGTCTTCGCCATCGTACATGACGGTACCTAGTTTTTGTTTGGCAGAAACTACATCACCTATGTTTACCGACACGGTCTCCAAACCGGAGTAAACGGTTTTGTATGATCCGTGAGTCACAATAACGTTCTGACCTGCACCCGGAATGTTAAAGATAGACGTGACCTTGCCACTGAATACTGCCAGCGCAGATGCATTCTTGTCGGTAGTGAAATCAACCCCGTTATTATTGACCGTTACTTGTGCCAACGAGGCATGTGCATGTTTGCCAAAATGGGATGTAATAATTCCGGCGCTCACCGGCCAGGGCAAGGCACCCTTATTCTTTTCAAAGTCTTTATTGAGCAAAACTGTTTCGGGGGCAAGTGCGATAGCTGTTGTTTTCTTCGTCGATTCTGTCGCAGGGGCTGCTGCAGTTGTCTTTGTTGCAGATGTCGAACCAGCTGAAGCAGCGGAATTCGTCTTCTTGGAGGCCGCATCTTTAGCCGCAAGTGCAGCAGCCGCCTTCTTCTCTTCGGCCATCTTCTTTTCATTCTCCTTGCGAATCTCTTCAGCGATGACCGATTGAATGCGCGACGTCAGTTTATCACGATCGGCCTTTTGCTTGTCCTGCTGTTTGCGCAATTTCGATTCTTCCTTTTTCAATGCCTGCAAGCGCTGCTGTTGCTCTGTTTTGTCTGCCTCAACCTCTTGGCGTTCTTGCTCCTTCGCATCGGCAAGCAGCGCTTTGTTTGTTTTGTCGCGCTCAAGCTCGTCAACACTCGACTTAATCTCCTCTTGCTTGCCGAGAATCATAAAAGCCTGCTTCTTGCGTGCTTCGGCATATCGCTGCGTCATCTTAAGACGCTTGTAGGCCTGGTGAAAATCGGCCGAAGCGAATATGTACATCAACTTATCGTAACTCGTGCGCTGGCGAAACGCATTGTAGATCATACGGCCATATTCCTTCTTCATCTGCTTCACCTGGCTTTCCATTTCGCCGATGTAATGATTCTTGCGCTTGATTTCTCCGTCGATGGTGTGAATGTCGTTGTTGAGATTAGTGAGCAATTGTTCGCGAAAAGCAAGTTGCTCATTGAGTAATTGAACCTGGCGAATCGTTGATTTTTGCTGCCGCTCTGAATCACGAATCATTTTTTTAGTCTGCTCAATTTTGTCGTTTATCTCGTCGCGCTGCTTTTGAAGATCCTTCTTTGTCTGAGCAACACCTTGCCACACAGGCAATGCGATCAGAAAAAACAAAACCATGGCTATCGAAAGCCAGAGAGCATTGGAGCGTTGAAGTTGTTTTTCCATGACTTTTATAGGCTATCTCTTCGTGCGTAATCGTCGGGAATCTCAAAGGGAAAGTCATATGCCTTGCCCGACGAAAGTTTAGTTATCTCGTAATTCAGGGTTTGTCTACCTCTTGGAGTTGCAATGGTCAAACGACATTTCGATGGATAAAATTGCTGCTCATTAGTCTGGAAATCGGAATAGGAAACTTCGAGCGTACGCTGTCGCAACAAATCATTGAAAACCGATTTAATCAATCTAAAATTCTCCGCTTCAAACCAATATCTCGACACGATTAAATCTTCTGGGTCGCTTTTCTTCACCGTTTTTTGGAAACGAGGATCATCCGGGTTCACGACTATGGTGTCACTTTCAAGTTTCCTATCATCGACTCCAATCACCCGTCTTACTTTCCTTCGATACTTCGAAATGAGTAAATAATCATTGCCATCAATTTCACCTCTAAATCTGCGCTCATCCCTTTCAAGTCCAATTGCATTTCCTACTAATAATTGTTGGAGCATTTCGAAATCAAAAGCAGTTCCGATGAGCCTGTTCACATCTTCGAATGTTCCTTGATAGTAAAACTTGTTCTCCGGTATTTTAGAAAGATACCTCAGACTATCCGGGGTAATCATAACGCGAATCATTTCGATTCCAAGCAACGGTGTGATGGAAACCCAAATGACGCTGTCTTTGCGCATGCGGATAGTGGCCTTAAATCCGTTCGTTTCTGTTTCAGTTCCAAAATCAGCATCGATCTTCATTCCGAGCCAATCATAGTCAAAGCGTGCTTCATTGTTGCGCTTGAGCACATAGCCTGCTGTTCTGTTTCTTACTGCTTTTTCTTTCGGAACACGCTCAGCAGATTTGCAGGCCACAAGCAGAAAAACCATAAGGGCGACGGCGAAAAAAAGTCGAATTCGCTGCCAAAAAAAATCGCTTACCAAGCGAAGCATAGAATCGCTGGCATATGCCGTTGATATGCGATAATACTTCTTCAATCGATGTACCGTCGTTGATTTATTTTCTCGCTCACTTTAGCGTTCGCCCCGGGTATCGCTGCAGCTTGCTTCCATTCGTTGATTGCCTCATCCGTTTGTCCAAGATGAAATAAAATGTCACCCATGTGCTCGTACATGTCGGAAGAAACTTCGCCATGTGATATTGCCTTCTTCATCCACACCAATGCTTGCTCATGCTTCCCTTGTCGGAACAACACGTAAGCATACGAGTCTTCAAATGAAGCCATGCCCGGTTGCAACTCGTTTGCCCGCGCCGCGAGGTTGGCAGCGCTATCGAGCTTTGATTTGCGTAATGCTAAATAATAAGCGTAGTTGTTCATGATAAACACATCGGTCGGATCTATTCGCAACGCCTCTTCAAATGCGGCATCCGACTTTTCATATTGCTTGAGTGTATTGTATGACTCACCGAGTGCAGCATAAAATCGCTTCAGCAATATCGGATTGTCTACAACAAGCTCTTTGCCCATCACAAACGCATCTGCTGCCTTGGCGTTATTCTTTTGATACTGCTGTGCAAGGCCATTGAAATAGTAGAACTCGGGCACAAGTGGATACAGCTCCAGGGCTTTGGGGGCGTCTTTGGCGAGCGCGTCATAATCGGAAAGTTCTGCTTCAAGCTCAAGCACTTGCTTCCAGATTAGACTCATCGATGCACCCAAATCCAGTGCCCGCTTATACTTCTGCAACGCCTCTTTGAGTTTACCATCGCGCGCCAAAAAATCGCCATACATGGCAAAGCCCTTTGCTTCATTGGGGTGGGCTTTTTCTGTTAACGCCAGCAGCGCATAGGCATCTGACAAACGCTCCGGGCGCTGTTGTGTGAGTGTGTAATAACGCATCAGCACCATCACCTTTTGGTCGATAGCAACGTCGGTCGTAGCAAATGCTAGCTTCAACTCTTCGTATGAACGTTTCTCGTCGCCTTGTGTGGCATAATATTCCGAGAGTTGCCAATGAACCTGGCCATTGGCCGGGTCTGCCTTCACCATGTTTTGCAAAGCGGCCGCGGCCTTATCTTTCAAATTGTATCGCTGATAAAACTGCGCAGCCATCCCCCAATAGCGCGGCTCTTCAGGATATTGAATGGCAAGTCTTTCGAGTTCCAACCCTGCCTTCTCGTAGCTTTTGATTTGTTCATATAGCAAATGCTTCTGCACGCTCAACTCTTCATACACGCCGGTTTTATTCTCCAGCATATCATAGGTTGCAATAGCATCATTAGGCTTATTGGCGAATAACTGCGCATTGGCCAATTCATAGAGCATTTCATAGTTGTCGGGACTGAGACGCACCACTTCACGATAGGCCTTGACAGCAGCATCATACTTGGAAAGCGCGGCATATGATTGCCCTAGCAGCTGCTGATACCAGGCATTCTGTGCGTCACCTTCCACACACACTTTCGCATGTGCCAGCGCCTCAGAAGCATTGTTGAGTGCAATTAGCTCATACTTGCCCACTTCGTAGTGAACAGCAGCATTGCGCGGCTCTATGGCCAAACATTGCAAAAACAATTCGTGTGCTTTCGCTTTATTTCCCTTCGCCTTTTCGAGTTGTGCCTGAAAGAATACTTGTTGGAACTTTGTATCTACTGTCGGTTTCAGCTGCTCCGGCTCTACTTCGCCAGACTCAGTTTTGCGGGGCGTCGCTGCTTCTTTCGACGATTTACATCCCGCCAAGAGCAGCATCAGGCAAAACATATATGTCGCGATTCGAAGCAACATTAATCTTTCATAACTGAATAATCGCCAAGACTTAAGTCAGTTGGCTTCGAGGTTAGCTTTGCGTGTGTGCCTATCATCGAGTTGCCAAGGTTTGCATGGTGAATGTGAGCGGCAGGAAGTACGATGCTGTTTTTAATAACCGACCCTTCCACAACAGCGCCTTCGCCCAATGAAACACCCGGGCCTACCACGCTGTTCTTGATAACAGCGCCCGCGCCTATGTAGCACGGATTGATAATAACACTGTTTTCAATTTTCGCTTCTACACTCACCCAATCCTTATCGGCATTGTAGCCCAAATATTTTGTGTTGGTATCGACCATGGCGTCTTTGTTGCCACAATCCATCCAATCTTGGACAGCGCCGGGTGTGAATTGTGCGCCCTTCTTAACCATGTTGCGCAAGGCGTCGGGCAATTGATATTCACCACCATTCATGATGTTGTTATCGATGAGGTATTGAAGCTCTTCACGCAACCGTTCTCCATCATTGAAATAGTAAATGCCAATCATGGCCAAATCGGAAACGAACTCTTGCGGCTTCTCCTTGAATTCAGTAATAACGCCGTTTTCATCGAGCACCACCACACCAAACTGACGCGGGTCTTCAATTTTCTGCACCCACAACACTCCGTCTTTGGAGGTGTCGAGTTTGAAGTCGGCGCGAAACAATGTGTCGGCAAACGCCACGGTTACCGGACCTTTCAACGCGCTCTGCGCGCATAAAATAGCGTGTGCCGTTCCAAGGGCTTTGTCTTGGTAATGTATGGTTCCCTTTGCGCCGAGCGATTCGGCCACCTGAATGAGATGGCGCTCCACTTCTTCGCCAAAGCGACCTACCACATAGGCGATTTCAGTAATCTTCTGATCGCTGATAGCTACAATGTCTTCCACCAATCGCTGCACTATGGGCTTACCTGCAATAGGCAAGAGCGGCTTAGCAGTAGTAAGAGTATGGGGGCGCAAGCGTTTGCCCATGCCCGCCATCGGAACGATAATCTTCATAAGGCGAAATTAATGGACTATGCATGCGCACAGCGGCCGCCTTTATCAGTTCTCCACAACAAGTTATCAGTATACTAATCACGAAAAAGGGCCGCCAACGGCGACCCCTTTTTCAATTCTCTATGACCAAACGATTACGCCAAAGCGCAACGCTTGAATTCTGTTACAGTCAAATCTTTATCTGCAGTCTTCAAGTACTGAGAAACTGAAAGCTTGCTGTCTTTGATGAACTCCTGGTTCAACAAGGTGCTTTCCTTGAAGAACTTGTTCAAACGACCCATAGCAATCTTCTCAGCCATTTCAGCAGGCTTGCCTTCGTTGATGGCTTGCTCTTTACCGATTTCGATTTCCTTCTGCTTTACATCTTCAGGAACTGAACTCTCGTCTACGCTGACAGGAGCCATTGCAGCAACTTGCATCGCAACATCCTTCGCCATATCGTCTGGAGTTACCTTGTTGAAACCAACTACAGCAGCGAGTTTGTTACCTGGGTGGTTGTAAGCATACACTTGCTCAGCGCTTACTACGCTGTAGTGTGAAAGCTCAATCTTCTCACCGATTTTACCAATCTCTTCAACGATTTTATCGCCGATGGTCAATTCAGTACCGGTGTAATTCAACGCTTTCAAATCGTCGATTGAAGCTGGCTTGCTAGCAATTGCCGATTCAAGAATGTTGCTGGCTACTGCTACGAAATCCGCGTTCTTCGCAACGAAATCCGTTTCGCAGTTCAAAGCGATCATCACGCCTGTCTTACCGCCATCGGTAAGTTTAGCGAGAATAACACCTTCTGTTGCATCGCGATCGCCACGGTTAGCGGCTACTTTCTGTCCCTTCTTACGGAGCAAATCGATGGCAGCATCGAAATCTCCTTCAGCCTCGGTAAGGGCTTTTTTGCAGTCCATCATACCCGCACCAGTAATCTGGCGGAGTTTGTTTACGTCTGCAGCTGTAATATTCATGGTTTTATTTTTTTGAATGGTTTGACAAATGTGTAACACGCGTTTGAACGTTTGCCCAAACGGCGGTGAACTTCATGTTAAGAATGTTCGGAGTTCGAATCAGGCTTCAGCCTTGGCCTTCTTACCCTTAGCTTCTTCGCTGCCTTCCTTATCCTTGTCGGTCTTACGCTCAGCCAAGCCTTCTGCGATGCCTTCAATCACTACATCGAGGATTTTAGCAATGCTCTTGGTTGCGTCGTCGTTCGAAGGAATAGCGAAGTCAACTTTGCGTGGATCGCTGTTCGTATCAACCATAGCGAACACCGGAATACCGAGGCGCTTGGCTTCAGCAACAGCAATGTGTTCTTTCATGATGTCGACCACGAAAACTGCAGCAGGAACACGGTTCATGTCTGAAATAGAACCCAAGGTCTTCATCATCTTCTGAAGTGTACGGGTCAATTGCAAACGCTCGCGCTTGCTGAGGGTCGCAGCAGTACCATCTTGCTCCATCTTCTCGATGGAAGACATCTTGCGAACCGCCTTGCGGATAGTCACGAAGTTGGTCAACATACCACCGGGCCAGCGCTCAGTAACGAACGGCATTCCGATAGCGCTTACTTTCTCAGCAACGATATCTTTTGCTTGTTTTTTAGTAGCAACGAAGAGAATCTTCTTGCCTGATTTTGCGATTTGCTTCAACGCTAATGAAGCCTCGTCGAGCTTCACCACTGTCTTGTTCAAATCGATAATGTGGATTCCTTTCTTCTCGCCGAAGATATAGGGAGCCATGTTTGGATTCCACTTGCGGCTGAGGTGTCCGAAATGGACACCTGCATCCAGCAATTCGTCAAATGTAACTTTTGCCATTTATAAAAGAATAATACTTGTTTACGTTCTCTAAAACCAATGATACCGGTAGCCTGTAGATTCTCTTGGAACCGCACTTCGTTGCCTTGGTGCGCGGGCTTTCACCCCTCAGTAGTCCGGTACATTTGGATGCTAAACAAGCTCTCCACAAATTCCCAAAGCGATTAACGCTTAGAGAACTGGAAGCGCTTACGTGCCTTCTTCTGACCGAACTTCTTACGTTCAACCATACGAGGGTCACGGGTTGTCAATCCTTCGGTGCGCAATGAGCTTTTCCATTCCGGATTGATTTCAATCAACGCCTTGCTAATTGCCAAGCGCAATGCTTCAGCTTGACCTGTGATTCCGCCGCCATCGATGTTGGCTTTGAAATGATACTTACCATCGGTATCCGTCACTTTAAATGACTGGTGAACTTTGTACTGCAACACAAGCGTTGGGAAGTACTCTTTGTAATCCTTACCATTGATAGTAAAATCTCCTGCGCCTTCGCTGAGGTAAACTCGAGCTACTGCGGTCTTACGGCGTCCTGAAGTATTGGTATAAGCGGCCATTGGCGTCTAAATTCTTAGCGTGTAATTGTGTGAACTTTGGGTTGCTGAGCGGTTTGACCGTGCTCAGTGCCGGCGTATACAAATAGGTTGCGGTAGATAGCGCGACCCAAACGATTCTTTGGTAACATACCTCGCACACCCATCTCGATCATAGCGGTCGGGTGCTTGGCCATCATTTCCTTTGGTGTAGCGAAACGCTGACCGCCGGGATACCCCGTGTAACGGATATATTGCTTCTCGTCCCACTTATTACCTGTAAGAGCAACTTTAGCAGCGTTAATTACTACTACGTTGTCACCACAATCTGCGTGAGGTGTGAAGTTAGTCTTGTGCTTACCACGGAGAACGAAAGCGATCTCACTGCAAATACGACCGAGGTTCTTTCCTTCAGCGTCTATCAACAACCACTGCTTATTTGCGGTTTCCTTGTTGCCGGAGACGGTTTTGTAACTTAAAGTATCCATTGCCTTTGATAACTAACGCTTTTCTTTCCTGAAAAACGGGGTGCGAAAATAGCGCTCTTTTTCGAATCTGCAAGTACTTTTCAACAAAGAGGTGAAGATTTTCCATGGAAACTCAAGTCGACTATTCATAATAAACTGAATGACAGGCTCTTATCGGAAGAATGGAGAGTGGAGAATGGAGAAGCGCTAAATTCGCCACTCGCCATTGGCCCTTCGCCGTTCATCATGAATCTCTACACTACCAAGCAACGCTGGAAAATCTTTCTACTCACGCTGGCCTCGGTCATTGTGATTATCACGTTGTGGTACAGCAACCACATTGCTGCGCGCATACGTGCAGAGGAAAGACAAAAGGTTGAACTGTGGAGTGAGGCAATCAAGCGCAGAGCTGAACTCGTTGTTTTTACACAAAAATTATTTGACGAGTTAAAAACGGAAGAAAGAAAGCGAGTCGACCTTCTTGGACAAGCTTACTATATAATAGGTGAAGCGCCCGAAAATGCCGACCTCACTTTTATATCCAATCTCATCTCCAACAACAGCACGATACCAGTATTACTATTCGATGATAAAGGCAACCTGACTATCAGCGCTAACCTCGACCAACCGGATAGCAATGAAGTGTACATCGATTCGCTGATGTCGGCAGCGCGGTCGAAAAACAACATGGTGCTTCTCACGCAAGTTGGGCAGAAAATCTATTACGACGACAGCCGACTGTTTCGACAATTGCAAAGCACCATGAACGACCTCATCAACTCGTTCATTTCAGAAACCGTTATCAACTCAGCCTCTGTACCGGTTGTCGTAACAGACAGCTCGCAGACCATTATTCTCAAAAAAGGAAACATAGACACATTGGCCTTCGCAACTCCTGAGCTCATTGCAAGTAAGCTCAATGAAATGAAAGCCGTCAACACACCCATTGAAGTAGTGCTGCCCGGACAAGGCAAGCAATACATTTTCTACGAAGACTCAGAAGTGCTTCAGCAGCTGCAACTCTTTCCTGTTTTGCAACTCATTTTAATTGGTGTTTTTCTGTTGAGCTCCTACCTCATTTTCTCCACATTCCGCAAGGCTGAGCAAAACCAGGTGTGGGTGGGCATGGCCAAAGAAACCGCTCATCAGTTGGGTACACCGCTCTCCTCACTTATGGCCTGGAGCGCACTGCTCGAAACACAGGGAGTCGACAAGTCGTCGCTGGAAGAACTCAACAAAGACATTGACCGACTCAACACTATTACTGATCGCTTCTCAAAAATAGGATCCAAGCCGGAGCTCCATGAAGTGAATATGACGGACTCTATAAAAGAGATGATAGACTATCTCGATAGTCGTGTTTCGAAAAAAGTAGTTATTAGTGTTACAAGCGAAAACGCAGCCATTACCGCCTACATCAACAAAACACTCTTTAGCTGGGTAATTGAAAACATCGTTAAGAACGCTATCGACGCCATGGACGGTGAAGGAAAGCTCAACCTGAACATTAGCCAGGAAAACAACCGTGTTTTCATCGACATCACAGATACAGGAAAAGGAATTCCGAAGAAGCAATGGCAAACAGTCTTCGAACCGGGCTTTACGACTAAGAAGCGTGGCTGGGGCCTGGGACTTTCGTTGGTGAAACGTATCATCAAACAATATCACGAAGGTCGTATTTATGTTAAGTGGAGTGAGCCGGGGAAGGGCACGACGTTTAGGATTGAGGTGAGGGGATAAGGATGAAGGGCGAGGGGCGAGTAAATTCAGCCAAGCCCACGAATTTATCAGAGCCCACGAATTCATTCGTGGGAAAATATATATGAATAATAAATCTGCGATTATCCGAACGGCATATGCCGCTGACTTTCCCGCCATTCGGGAAGTAGTATATGAGGTATGGCCTATTGCGTATCGTGAAATGATCTCGCAAGAGCAAATTCGCTACATGCTCGAAATGATGTATTCGGACGAATCTCTAACGAAGCAAATAGAAGAGGAAGGGTGTTCCCTCATTGTGTATGAAGTGAGCTCAGGAATTCTCGGTTTCGCCTCGTATTCAGCCATCGAACACAAGCACTATAAGTTGCACAAACTATACGTGTTCACCACGTCTCATGGAAAGGGTATCGGTAAAGCATTGTTGGATGAAGTGAAAAACCGCGTGGCAGCGCTCGGCGGAATCGTCATCGAATTGCAGGTCAACAAAAAAAATGCAGCGCAACACTTTTACCTCAAACAAGGATTTACGATTGATCGTGAACTCGTGCTCGATATCGGCAATGGATTCGTGATGGATGACTTCGTTATGAAGCTCCTCATTTGAATTTTGAGAACCCTTGTTTTAAGTACGAAGTACAAAGTACCGAACCGGCAATCCATTTCTTGATGCTTCGACGCGCGCAAACATCTGATTCCATATTCGCAAAAAGCGACGACATCACGGTTCTTCGCACCTCGCCCCTTCGTCCTTCGCACTTACTACCCGTGCATTGTCATCCCCTTCCCATACTTCCCCATCAACGTAGCTTCAAAATCCAGAAACTCTTTCCAGCGAGTATCGACATCGATGTTGCCGGCATACTTACGCGCAAAGCCAATGAAGGTCGCGTAGTGCTCAGCTTCGCTTTCCATGAGTGAACGATAAAATTCGCGCAAGTCGAGATCGCTGATCTCTTCGCTCAGCAATCGAAAGCGCTCGCAACTGCGGGCCTCGATCATCGCAGCAAACAACATGCGATCAACAAACTGTGCCTCGCGGCTTCCGCCCTTCATGATGAAGTCCATGAGGTCATGCACATACGGATCCTTGCGCTCGCGACCCAAGGTTAAACCCCGCTTTTTCAACTCGTCGTGTACCATACCGAAATGCGTCATCTCTTCGTTGCAAATGCGCACCATCTCATCGACCACATCGCTGTATTCCGGGTACTTCACGATGCAGCTAATTGCGTTACTCGCAGCCTTCTGCTCGCAATATGCATGATCGGTTAGAATCTCTTCAATGTCTTTCTCCACGATGTTCACCCAACGTGGGTCGGTGGGCAAGCGTAAGCCCAGCATCACTTTATTTGGATTGGAAGCCATGGGACAAAAATAAGAACGGGGGCGAAGGGCGAGGGACTAGGTGCCGCACTTAGCCCTCTGAAACCAGTAGTCGCCCTCCGCTGTTCAAAACATAACTCACATCAGCAACCACAGCCAACATATCCTCCTACATTCGCACAAAACGTTTTCTACTCTTGAAAAATCAAAAACGCAAAGCAGGCGACTTTAAGAAAGACCTGCGCCGCGAAATCATCGACATCTTCCAACGACATCCGAAAAAACCCCTCAACCACAAACAAGTGGCCGCTGAGCTGGGCATCAAAGATTCGGGTGTACGAACCCTCGTATACGAATTACTGCGCGCCGAAGCCGACAACGGCAAGCTGAAAGAAATCGAACACGGTAAGTTCATGTTGCTGGCAGCAGAACAAACTAGTCTGCAAGGTGTCATTCAGATTACAAAATTCGGTCGTGGCTTCGTGAGCATACCGGGCATGAAAGACGACGTCGAGATTGCAAAGGGCAATACGGGTTTTGCTCTTTGGGGAGACACGGTCGAAATTCAATTCAACCCAAAAGCGCGCAGACCGGAAGCGCGCGTTGCACGTGTTGTTGAGCGCGGAAAAAAGAACTACGTGGGCATCATCGAGATGTCGAAAGACCATGCGTTCTTCATCCCTTCCGACCAACGCATACACGTCGATTTCTTTATACCCAAAGAACTTTACAATGGGGCCAAGCATGGTGAAAAAGTCATTGCTGAAATTACGGAGTGGACCAAGCCCGACCGCAAACCGTTTGGTCGTATCACCAAGGTGCTCGGTAAGCCCGGATCGCACCAAGTGGAGATGCACGCCATCATTGCCGAATTCGGATTGCCCTATGAGTTTCCGGAAGACGTGATTGCCGACTCTGAGAAAATTGCTACCGATATTACTGCAGAAGAAATCGAAAAGCGCCGAGACTTCCGAAAGATTTCAACCTTTACCATCGACCCATTCGATGCGAAAGATTTCGACGACGCTCTCTCCTATCGCAAACTTGAAAACGGCCTCACCGAAGTAGGTGTGCACATCGCAGATGTGTCGCACTACATGAAGCCCGATTCTATTCTCGAAAAAGAAGCCTTTGTGCGCGCAACCTCCGTTTACCTGGTAGACCGCACCATACCAATGCTTCCCGAACGCCTCTCCAATGAGTTGTGCTCGCTTCGTCCGAAAGAAGAAAAACTCTGCTTCTCGGCAGTGTTTGAACTCGACGACGACGCGAATCTCAAATCGGCTTGGTTTGGTCGCACCGTAATTTTCTCCGACAGAAGATTCACTTACGAAGAAGCCCAAGAGATCATCGAAACCGGCAAAGGAGAATTCGCCGATGAAATAACGCACCTAGAAAAAAAAAAAAAAAAAATGCGCGCCAAGCGATTTGAAACCGGCGCCATTGACTTTAACACAGAGGAAGTAAAGTTCAAACTTGATGAGCTTGGAAAACCGATTGGCGTTACCATCAAAGTGATGAAAGACTCCAATCAGCTCATTGAAGAGTTCATGTTGCTCGCCAACAAAAAAGTGGGCGAGTTTATCGGCAAGAACAAAGTGAACGGACAGGAACGCACCTACGTTTACCGCATTCACGACACGCCCGATGATGGCAAACTGATGCAATTGAAGACCTTCATTAAGCACTTAGGATATAGTATTCCGCGTCAGTCGAACATCAATCCTTCCACGCTCATCAAATCACTGATGGAGCAAGTGAAGGGTCATGCCGAAGAAGACATCATTAAAAACATGGCCATTCGAACCATGGCCAAGGCCGAATATTCGACCAACAATATTGGACACTTCGGGTTGGCTTTCGAATACTATTCGCACTTCACCTCGCCCATTCGTCGCTACCCGGATGTGATGGCGCACCGACTGCTGCAACATTACCTAGACGGCGGCAACAGCGTAAATCCAAACGATTACGAAGTGAAGTGCAAACACAGTTCACTCATGGAAAAGCGCGCTTCGGAAGCCGAACGTGCCAGCATCAAATACAAACAAGTGGAGTACATGCTCGACCACACAGGCAAAATCTTCGAGGGCATTGTTTCCGGACTCACCAGCTGGGGCTTCTATGTGGAAGTCGGCGAAACGAAGAGCGAAGGCATGGTTTCCTTGCGTAACCTCGCCGATGACCACTACGAGTTTGATGCCGACAAATACATCATCAGAGGCCTGCGCAGCCGAACGGAGTTGCACATGGGCGACAAAGTGACGATTAAAGTGATGGGCGGAAACCTCAACCAGCGCACATTGGATTACCAGTGGGTTAAGAAATAGAAAATTCGGAAACGTTTTTGAACAAAAAATGTTTCCCGAGTGTTTAGCGGGGTGTATATTCGCGCCCCGAAAAAATGTTGTCAGAAAAAGAAAACCAGCTAATTCAAGGTGCCATGGCTCTGTTCATGCGCCTAGGCGTGAAGAGCGTCAACATGGACGACGTTGCTCGCCACCTGGGCGTTTCGAAAAAAACACTATACCTCCATTTCAAAGACAAAGAAGACCTCATTCGTCGAGTTATCGATTTGCATTGCGCAGGCGAGGACAGAAGCTTTGCAGCTATTCAAGCAAAAAATCTACCGGCCATCGATGAGATGTTCGAAATCATGCATTGGGTACTCAGTATTCTTTCGAAAGTAAATCCTTCCGTTCAGTTTGATTTGGATAAATACCACCCTGAGGAATCCAGAAAACTGAAAGAAAGCCGCCATAAGGTAGTATACGGCTGCATGCTCAGCAACATGAAGAAAGGGCAGAAAGAAGGGATGTATCGCAAAGACTTTCACGCTGATGTTATTGCTAAAGTCTACATCTCGCGCATGGATATTTTATTCGATCCTGTGGTCTTCCCATTTGGCGAGTATCAACTCACTGACTTGTACAAAGAAGTATTTCAATATCACATACGCGGCATTGCCAGCGCAAAAGGCATAGAACAACTCGAGCACATGCTCAAACAAAAACGTAAGTAATGCATGTTATGAAAAACATACTGCAGTCCATCACCCTGCTAATGCTTATCGGCTTAGCGTGCGATACCATCGCGCAAACTCAACAACTTTCGCTCATTCAGGCTCAAGATTATGCGTTGAAAAATGCATTTCAGATAAAGAATGCCCTGCATGATAAGGCATCGGCCGACCTCACTTCCGATGAATTACTGGGCATCGGTTTGCCGCAATTGAACGGAAGCCTTCAATACCAGAACTTCATTAACCTTCCAACATCCATCATCCCCGGTGATTTCTTCGGGGCGCCCGGCCAAGACGTGAAGGTGCAATTCGGTGTTCCACATCAAATGACAGCTGGCCTATCTGCTTCACAATTGCTATTCGACGGTACGTGGTTAATCGGTCTGCAAGCATCGAAAGCATATGCCGAACTACAGCGCAAAAACATACAAAAGTCAGAAATCGACATCCGCGCAAAAACAGCAGAGGCATATAGCACAGCACTTACTACGCAAGCCAACCTAGCTGTACTTCGTGAAATGCTCTCCAACATGCAAAAGCTTTTAACTGATACCGAAGCCATGCAGCGTGAAGGCTTTAGTGAGCAACAGGATGTTGATCAACTCATGCTCTCTGTTAATGACCTCATGATTCAAATTGGATACACAGAACAATATGTAAAAATCACGAAAGACCTTCTCAAGTTTACGATAGGCATGCCGCTTAGTACAGAAATTGAATTGTCCGACACGTGGGAGTCACTCACTGAACAGGCAGGCGATGACATACTATCTTTCAATGCAAACTCCACCATCGATGTGCAACTTGCCGAAAACGGGTTGCTGATGCAACAACTGAATGTGAAATCGAAAAAAGCAGCGCTCATGCCCAATCTTGCGGCATTCTACAATTTACAAACACAGGGCTTGCGGGATGAGTTCGACTACTTCGACACAAGTCTTCCCTGGTTCCCGATACAACTATGGGGAATTCAGTTGAATGTACCAATTCTGAGTGGTGGTAGTAAATCGAAGACAATTAAAAAAACGGAAGTTGAAGTAAAGCGAATGACAGACATGGTATCGATGACTAAAGAAGCTGTGCAATTGGAATACAACACTGCTACAACAGAACTAGCATTTTCCAAAAAACGAATGGCGCAATCAAAATCAAATCTGGAACTTGCTAAATCCATTCTTCAGAAAGAAGAGACAAAATACCGCGAAGGGCTCTCAAATAGCTTCAACATAACACAGCGCAACCAACAAGTAATTAATGCGCAAAGCGCATTCACCAATGCAGCAATTGCATATATGAACGCGCAAACAAAGCTCAATAAAGTGCTCAATAAATAATCCATTCGACCCACAACTCAACATCCATACATATGAAGTATTTCATTCTTGCTCTAACAGCCGCCATCCTTGCAGCCTCTTGCGGATCTAACGGAACCGGTAACGCACAACTCGACTCGCTCATCGCCAAGCGAGATTCATTGAAAAATGTACAGACAAACCTAGGCAAAGAACTCGCAGCCATTGAAGAACAAATAGCATTACTCGACACGGGCATTAAAGCTCCGGCTGTTGCTGTGATGCCCGTCATGCGCCAAAACTTTAAATCGTATTTCCTGGTACAGGGCTTCGTCACAACCGATGCACAGGCGAAGATTTATCCGAATCCAATGGGGCAAGGTATTATTCGTAAAATCTATGTCCGCGAGGGAGATCGAGTTTCAGCAGGACAAAAACTCGTTCAAATCGATGATGCAGTCACACGTCAGATGCTCGGACAATTGGAAGTGAACCTGAATGTTGAAACGGAAAACTACAACCGCCTCAAAAAACTTTGGGATCAGAAAATCGGAAGTGAAATGCAGGTGCTTCAAGCGCGCAGAGCGAAGGAGAATTTCGAAGAACAGCTCAAACAATTACGAGAACAAATTGCACAGTTCGTAATTACCGCTCCTATTAGCGGAACCGTCGACAAGATTTATTCGAAAGAAGGTGAAGCAGCAGCCATTGGGACTCCTATGCCGGTGATGTCCATCATCAATCCGGGCAACAACTATATGCTGGCCGACATCAGCGAAAGTTACATTGGCATTATTGAACAAGGTCAGCAAGCGGAAGTTATCATTCCGAATCTCGATACAATATCCACTAAAATTTCGCTCATTGGCAATACTATAAAAACGGCCAACCGCACGTTCGAAGTGCGCATGGACTTGCCTGCGGGAAACACGAACCTAAAGCCAAACCTGGTTGGTAGCGTTCGCTTTGCCGACTACACTGCCGATAGTACTGTTGTTCTGCCCTCTTCACTCATCATGAAAGACGCGGAGGAACGTTCATTCGTTTTCATCAACGATAACATGAAGGCCAAGAAAATAATCGTTACGACAGGCAAGAGCTACGAAGGTCAAACAGAAATCCTCAACGGTCTTGTGGGTGGCGAAAGCATCATCAGCAAAGGTGCCCGCAAACTGGTCGACGGTCAGGAGATACGCATTGCCAACATCTAATTGAAGAGGTATGGATCAAAATAAAAATCACACCGAGTTTACCTACCGTCAATTCGGACTTTCGAATTGGGCGCTCAACAACCGTAAAGTTGTTATGGTGCTCACATTCATCATCTTCTTCTGGGGTGTTTACAACTACATCAATGTACCGAAGGAGAGCTTTCCTGAAATCGTTGTGCCGACTATTTATGTGGGCACTGCTTATCCTGGAAACTCAGGTGAAGACATCGAGAAACTCATCACCAAGCAACTCGAAAAGGAAATCAATACGATTACCGATATCGATAAAATGACGTCTTCGTCGGTGCAAGGCTATAGCGCCATCAACATCGAATTCGACTTTTCGATAACAGCAGAAGATGCGCTGCGTAAGGTGAAAGACGCGGTCGACAAGGCCATGTCGGATCCTGACTTCCCGAAAGACTTGCCGGCTGAGCCCAACATCTTCGAAATGAATTTCACTGAGTTGATGCCCATCATGAACATCAACCTCAGTGGTGACTATTCATTGGAAGACTTGAAGGATTATGCTGAACGATTGGAAGACGAGCTGGAAAAAATCCCGCAAATCAACAAGGTCGAAATCAAAGGTCTTTCTGAAAAAGAAGTACGTGTAGAGATTGACAACTTCGCGCTCGAAGCGCGACAACTTAGCTTCAACGATATAGCCGATGCATTGCGAAGCCAGAACACGACGGTGAGTGCCGGCGACATTCGCATGGGTGATATGAACCGCTCGGTGAAAGTGAGTGGCGAATTCAAAAACATACAAGACATTGAAAATGTCATCATCAAAAACGAAGGCCAAGACATTGTTTATCTGCGCGATGTAGCCTCAGTGACTTTTGCAGAGAAAGAAAAAGAATCATATGCGCGTGAGTTCAAGAGTCCGGTTGTAAGTCTCGATGTAATAAAACGCGGTGGTGAAAACCTTCTTGAGGCAAGCGACGCCATTAAAGCCGCAATTGAAGATGCGAAGAGAGACTTCCTCCCATCGAACCTTACGCTCACCATCACCAACGACCAAACAGGCTTTACCCGAATGCAGGTAAGCGACCTTGAGAACAACATCTTCTTTGGTATTGTGCTCGTTGTTTTCGTTATCATGTTTTGGCTTGGCTTGCGCAACGCGCTTTTCGTGGGTGTTGCCATTCCACTTACGATGTTGTTGTCGTTCTCTATTTTGAGTTTGATGGGCGTAACACTCAACCTCATGGTGCTGTTTGCTCTTATTCTCGCGCTGGGAATGTTCGTCGACAACAGTATCGTAGTGGTTGAGAATATAAATCGACTCATGTCAGAAGGGCATTCCAAAATGGAAGCAGCTAAACTCGGTGTGGGTGAAGTAGCTTGGGCGATTATCATTTCAACGCTTACCAACGTTGTAGCATATCTTCCTTTGGGTGTATGGCCCGGCATCATGGGTCAGTTCATGGGCTATCTGCCACTTACGGTAATTGT
>JAIYBR010000118.1 GCA_027488435.1 Flavobacteriales bacterium | reverse complement strand
CTGGAGCCGATTCCAGGAAGTGTTCGAAAAAGATGTGATTGTAAAACAGCTGCGACGACAGAATCAACAGTTTGAATTCATGTTACGCCAACGACTACTTTCAGAAGCTTAAATTGTATTACGTTTTTTTTCATTGTTCTGTGATTTTGCACAACATCGGCTTGCCTTATCGGCAGGCTTTGTTGTTTTCTACAGCCAGCGTTTCTTTCGGAAGTAAAGAAGCATTCCGCATACCAACACAAACATGAAACCGAGCACCACGAAATAACCATTTCGAGTGCGTAATTCCGGCATGTTTTCGAAGTTCATTCCGTAAACACCAACAATGAAAGTGAGCGGAACGAATATGGTTGTTATGATTGTAAGCACTTTCATTACCTGATTCATTTTCATACTCAGGTTGCTGTGGTATAGGTCGAGCAGGTTTACGATTGCTTCACGGTACGTTGCAAGATTTTCCGATTCGAAAATGATGTGGTCGTATAAGTCGCGATAGTATTTGGCCATGTCATCATCAAGTTCGCGTATCATCGTATTGATGGCTTCCTTCAGCGGGTCGATGTTTCTTTTGAAGTCCAGCAACTCCTTTCTTACAGCAAGTATGGTTTGCATCGTGCGTTCATTCGGTTTTCGAAGCACCATGCTTTCTATTCGTTCCAGGTGTTTGGCAAACTGCTCACTCACGATGATGTAGTTGTCGATGACAACATCCAGAATCATATAGGCCAGGTAATACCCGTTCTTACTTCTTACTTTTCCTTTGGAAGTTCGAATGCGTTCGCGAATCGAGTTGAAGCTATCGCCCGGTCTCTCTTGAAACATGAGGAGGTATTTCTCCGAAACAATCAGCGACAATTGTTCAATGTTGAGTGCAGAAGTTCGTGAATCAAACTCGAGCATTTTCAAGGTCACAAAAACATAATCATCGAAAATCTCAATCTTAGGGCGACTTGTGCTATTCATGATATCTTCCAGCACAAGCATATGAATGCCGAACTCCTTTCCAATAGATTCCATCAGCGCAGGCTCATGTATGCCATCGATATCGAACCAACTCACCGTGTCGGTCTTAGAATATGCAGAGCAATCGGAGATGCCAACCAATTGCTTCTCTTGAACCTCGGCCTGATCATAATCAATCAGGCGCACACTCACTGGCGTATCCTTCCTGTCGCCGACATGTATCAACGACTCGGGTCCCACACCCGATTTTGCAGAGCGTCCTATTTCTTGGGTCTTGTGTGCCATGTTTTACGAGATTTCGAACGAATGTATGAACGAGTGATTTCTTCTGCCCAAACATTCAACATTCAGCGGCTCATAAACGAGGCTTCTTGGCTTTGGTTAGTTTCGAAAATGGACCACCTTTCGAACACAATAACAATCGTATGAAAGTTCACTTAATTGCCATTGGAGGCAGCGCTATGCACAACATGGCTATCGCATTATATGAGAAGGGAATTGTAGTCACAGGCAGCGACGACGAAATTTTCGAGCCCAGTAAATCACGTTTGCAAATGCGTGGGTTGTTGCCCGAAAGCGAAGGATGGTTTCCTGAAAAAATATCAGCAGAACTCGACGCCGTAATTGTTGGTATGCACGCCCGAAAGGACAACCCCGAGTTATTGCGCGCGCAAGAATTGGGTTTGCGAATTTTTTCCTATCCGGAGTATATCTACGAGCAAACGAAGAATAAAACGCGTATCGTTATTGGCGGAAGCCATGGCAAAACATCTACGACTGCTATGATTTTGCATGTCGCCAGGCACAACAATGTCGATTGCGATTTTCTGGTCGGCGCTCAGCTCGAAGGTTTCGACTGTATGGTGCGTTTCACCGAGGGTGCCAAGTTTGCCATCATTGAAGGCGACGAGTATCTATCATCGCCCACCGATTTGCGACCAAAGTTTCATTTGTATAACCCCGATATCGCTTTGCTTACAGGCATTGCCTGGGATCATATCAATGTGTTTCCTACGTTTGAAAACTATGTGGAGCAGTTCGAGATATTTCTCGATAAAATAACTCCGGGCGGCTCACTCGTTTACTGCTCTGCAGATTCCGAAGTAAAGCGCATCAGCGAGGCACATGGTGGCGATTGGAAGAAAATTCCCTACTCGGTTCATCCACATACTGTTCGCGATGGCGTGACATTCCTGAACACTGATAGCGGCGAAGTTCCTCTGATCATTTTCGGAGAGCACAACCTCCAAAACCTTCAGGGCGCGCTGGAAGTGTGTCGTTTGATGGGAATCGGCGACACCGAGTTCTATGATGCGATGAAAAGTTTCAAAGGAGCAGCGCGTCGACTTGAGCTGGTGAAAGAAACGACCGGCTCGGTTATCTACAAAGATTTTGCACATTCGCCATCGAAGCTGAAAGCCACAACCGCTGCATTTAAAGCACAGTTTGCAAGTCGACGTTTGGTGGCATGCATGGAATTGCACACGTTCTCGAGCTTGAATGCTAATTTTCTTGGAGAATACAAAGACTCGATGCAAGCGGCTGATAAGGCGTATGTCTATTTCAATCCCCACACCATCGAGCACAAAAAGCTGCCGCCCATTTCGCCCCAACAAGTGAAGGATGCATTTGCTTCGGATAATGTGGAAGTATTCACGGATTCTAACTTGTTGATGCAAGAATTGAAGAGGCAATCATGGCACGATGCCAATCTGTTGCTTATGACATCCGGTAACTTCGATGGTATTGACTTTGTGCGGCTGGCCGACGAATTATTGCCATCAGCCTAGTCCAACATCGAGCAGCATCATTACAAGAAATCCACCAATGAAGCCGAGCGTAGCGACATCCGTAAACTTGTCCTGTTGCGTTTCCGGTATTACCTCTTCTACAACCACGTAAATCATAGCACCTGCTGCGAACGCAAGTGCGTAAGGTAAAATGGGCTGCAGCTGGATGACAAGCAAAGCGCCGGCAACACCGGCGATTGGTTCCACAATGGCCGACAATTGACCATACCAGAAGCTCTTGAATTTACTCAAGCCCTGACGACGCAGAGGCATAGAAACCGCCAATCCTTCCGGGAAATTTTGTAAGCCGATGCCAATGGCCAACGCAACCGCACCGCTAATACTTGCTTCGGGAATGCCGGCAGCCACGCCACCAAACAACACGCCCACAGCCAATCCTTCGGGGATGTTGTGAAGGGTAATAGCAAGAACTAGGAGCATCGTACTGTGCCATTTCGTTTTTACTCCTTCTGCCTTATCCTCAGGGAAATTGATGTGAAGATGAGGGAGAATTTTGTCGAGACCAAATAAGAACAGCGCTCCCATGGCAAAACCCACTGCGGCCGGTATAGCTTTCATAAAACCCTCTCCGGGACTCATGTCGATGGCTGGAGAAAGCAGTGACCAGAAACTGGCTGCGATCATAACTCCGCCTGTGAAGCCCAGCATGCCATCGAGCACCGAGCGTCTCATGGTATTGAAGAAAAATACCAGGCCGGCACCTGCTGCCGTCACCAACCAGGTGAAAGTGGTCGCAATCAATGCTCCCGTCACCGGGTCAATCTGCTCGAAAAATTGAAGAATACTTTCTTTCATGCCGACTTGTAGTGTAAGTGTCATTTACAGAATGAAATCTGCATTGCGAACGTTTCATTGTTCGTGTGTAAATGTATTGCAAGTTGCACGAACATTTCCGTTGCGTAGGTTTGCGCCATGTCAAAGAAATTGTATCTGGTTCGTCATGCTAAATCAGACTGGTCACACACCGGCCTGTCAGATTTCGATCGGCCTCTCAACGAACGAGGGTTGCGCAATGCTCCATTCATGGCCGAACATTTTGCGGGTGCGGGAAAAACAGTTGATTTCATTTTGACGAGTCCTGCCAATCGGGCAATCACCACGGCCGGATATTTCAAACGTCAGTTAGGTATAAGCGACAATCAATGGGACACAGAACGGAAAATTTATGAGGCCGACACAGCTCGATTGTTGGGTATTATCAATCGTTTGGATAATAAACACAATGCGGTAATGCTGGTAGGTCATAATCCGGGATTGTCTTCCATGGTGCAAATGCTAACGGGCGAGTGGGTGGTCATGTCGACGTGTTCTATAGCTGAAATAGAAATCCCTTTCGACTCCTGGTCCCTTGCGAGTGAAGGTACTGGCAAGTTGCTTAGTTTTGATTTTCCCAAACGGTATGTTTAACATGAAGAATCTGAGCCAAAACTGGAAGATCATTTTTACACTAGCAGCCGTCGCGCTGATAATCTCCATGCTTTGGTTGTTTCGAGTTATTATTGCTTACATCGTTATCGCTGTTGTCATTTCGTTCATTTGCGAACCCTTGGCTGATGCTCTCGAGCGCATTCGAATTCGCAAATGGCGACTTCCTCATTGGGCAAGGGCCATGGCCGCTTTAAGTACGTTTCTTCTGGTCATAGCGATGCTGATAGTGTTGTTCTCTCCACTGGTAACAAATGAAATTCGGATTATCAGCGAAATCAATTCCGAAGAACTTTCTAAGCGTATTGACGAGCAGGTGCAACGATCGGGTTATAACATGTCGAAGTACACTGCCGGTGGAAGTCCCACTCAATACGCTGTGTTGTATCTCCAGCGAATATTCAGTTCGGAATGGCTTCAGTCTACATTCAATGATCTATTTGGTGTCGTAGGCAACGCGATTATTGGGCTTTTCGCGGTATTGTTCATCGCGTTTTTCTTCTTGAAGGACGGCTTTCTGTTTTCGCGAATCATCCTGACTATAACGCCGGATAATCAAATGTCGAAAATCAAGGTGATTCTCACTCACAGCCATGATTTGCTTCGGCGCTACTTTTTGGGCGTCGCTCTGCAAAGTCTGATCATGGCTTCGATGGTTGGGTTTTCGCTCTATGTTCTTGGTGTCCAGAATGCCTTTCTGATTGGTCTATTTGCAGGAATGGTCAATGTGATTCCTTATTTGGGGCCGCTGTTGGGTGCCTCACTGGGCATGCTCATCGCGTTAACAACATCACTGCATCTCGATTTTGAAGCGCAATTGTTTCCACTCCTCATCAAAGTGGCCCTCGTTTTCGTGTGCGCACAGATTATAGATGCTTTCGTTGTGCAGCCCAACGTGTTGGGGAGCAGTGTGAAGGCGCATCCGCTTGAAATTTTCATTGTTATTCTGATGGCAGGAACCATTGGAGGCGTGGTCGGGATGGTGCTGGCTATTCCTGTATATACAATACTTAGGGTCATTGCTCGTGAGTTTCTATCGGAATACAAGGTCGTAGAAAGCCTCACCAGGCCCCTGAAGGAGGAGGATTAGTGCTGATTTTCCAACAATCTCCTAATTAGTTGCCAAAGCACCGACTCAATTGAATTACTTTTGAACCCCGTAAATGCACTTTCGCGCATTGCATACGGTTCATGTCAGAAAATATCAAATACATCTTTGTTACCGGTGGAGTAACTTCATCGTTAGGCAAAGGAATCATATCCGCCTCTTTAGCTAAACTGCTCCAATCACGCGGTTATCGGGTAACCATCCAAAAGCTGGATCCCTACATCAACATTGATCCGGGCACGCTCAATCCATATGAACATGGCGAGTGTTTCGTTACGGATGATGGCGCAGAAACAGATCTGGATCTTGGTCACTACGAGCGATTCTTGAATGTGCCGACTTCGCAGGCGAATAATGTGACCACAGGTCGCATCTACCAGAGCGTTATTGAGAAGGAAAGAAGAGGCGAGTATCTTGGCAAGACAGTTCAAATCATTCCGCATATCACAGACGAGATAAAGCGATGCATACAGATCCTGGGCTCTAAGTCGGAATTCGATTTTGTAATTACCGAAATCGGAGGAACCGTAGGCGATATCGAATCACTTCCCTACATAGAAGCTGTCAGGCAGATGAAATGGGAAAAGGAAGATGATTGTATCGTCATTCACCTCACTCTTATTCCCTATCTGTCTGCTGCCGGCGAGCTGAAAACGAAACCCACTCAGCATTCGGTCAAGACCCTGCTCGAGAATGGTGTACAGCCCGACATTTTGGTTTGTCGCACAGAACATGAATTATCACCTCAGATTAGAAATAAAATTGCCAAGTTCTGCAACGTCACACCCAATGCAGTCATCCAAAGCATTGATGCTTCTACCATTTACGATGTGCCTGTATTGATGTTGGAGGAGAAGCTCGATGAAGTGGTGTTGGAAAAGCTTCATGTCCAACCCAAGTCAACTCCTGACCTGGCGAAGTGGATTGATTTTCTGAATCGGTACAAGCATCCGAAGACACGCAGCACAATTGCTCTCATCGGTAAGTATGTCGAATTGAAGGATTCATATAAATCAATTGCAGAGGCTTTTAATCATGCGGGGGCCGCTAATGAAGTTGAGGTCGATATTCGATGGATCCATTCAGAGGAGCTTACACCCAAGAATGCGATTGAAAAACTGCAGGGCGTCGATGGGATTCTAGTAGCTCCCGGTTTTGGTTCGCGTGGTATGGATGGAAAACTCGAAGCCATTCGATATGCCCGTGAAAGTAAGATACCGTTTTTTGGAATTTGTCTGGGAATGCAAATGGCTGTGGTCGAATTTGCTCGAAACGTGCTGGGCTTAGCCGATGCGCACTCCACGGAAATGAAGGAGTACACGACGCATCCGGTAATCAGTTTAATGGCCGAACAAAAAACCATTATGCATAAGGGCGGTACCATGCGACTCGGTTCTTATCCATGTAAACTGCAATCGGGAAGCAAGGCGGCGCAAGCTTATGGAAATGCAGAGCGAGTAGAAGAACGTCATCGCCACCGATTTGAATTCAATAATGATTACAAGGCGCAGTTCGAGGCTGCCGGTATGAAGTGCACAGGTGTCAATCCCGACAGCGGATTGGTGGAGATAATTGAATTACCCGATCATCCATACTTCCTAGCAGCACAATTCCATCCTGAATACAAAAGCACCGTAATGAATCCTCATCCGTTGTTTGTTGCCTTCGTTCAAGCTGCGAAGCTGTATCACGATGCGCATCACGTCAGCTCGCAGGTTGAGGTTATTTAATACGATTTTTGAATGAGAACCGCAGAGACGGAGAGATAGCAGTGCTATTTCTTTGCCTGCTCTGCAACTTTGCGGTTTATGAAGTTGAAGGTTGAAAGTTATTCTTCCCGGAAATCCTATACTCCTTCATTCCTGTATGCCTTCATCAATTTTACTGTACACCATCAGCCAGAAGCTGAAGAAGACAATGCCGGCTTGGGCTTCTAATGTTGATTCAAACAGAAAGTTCAATGCGCAAATCAACGCGAATGCGCGAACGGAATAGTCTCCTCCATATGATTTCCAAAGTGCATACAGAATGAGAAGCAGCATTAGTAATCCGGGCCAACCCAATTCAGCTCCGAATTGTAAAAATTGATTATGGGCGTTTAGATTTTTTTCTGCCGGAATTGTTTCTGAATTCGCAAGATAAATGCCATTTAGCGCATACTGTGTGTCTCCCGTGCCTGTTCCGAACGGATGAGCCATTAATACAGTTAAAGCAGACCTCCATGTCACAATGCGCATTTGGGTACTTGTGCCTTGTGCGGGGGTCGTATCATTTTCTTCCGATTTCTGTTTGGCAACTTGTATGTCGGCAATGGCATTTTCGACACGAGCAGAACTGATAGGAAGACTGAAAATAATAAAAATGAATAATGAGGATGCGAGAAGAAATCCTGCAACACTTTTCGATTTAGCAATACCAGAACCAATAGCTTGAACCATGGAAATGAACATGACGAGTATTGCTGAGATATACCCTGCTTTTGATGATAGGAGCACGATAAAAAGAAGAGCCAATACAATTGCTCCGAAATGAAGAATAGCTTTATTGAAAAGATATCTTCCGTTTATGGCCATAGCTGCTAGCAGGTAAACAGTGAACGCCTGATATTGGGCGGCATAGGTGGGGTGTATATACCAGCTTAGACGATCGTATGTGGCAAAATAAAAATCTCCACTATGCACGATGTGGTAACTGGCATGAACGGTCGCAATGCCAATAAAAAGAAAACACCCTGAAATAAATGCGTGTTGAATTTTGGAAATGTTTTCATGTGTAATGGAAGGCGTGATAAACGCAAGCAGAGGAAAAACCAGAAACGACAATTTGATTCCGAGCTCATTAATGGCAGTTTCAGGATGTTCGGTGTAAGTGAGGCCAGCCACCATTAAGAGGAACAGAGCGCACAGGCCTAAAGGTGCAACAAAAGTTGTTGGCCTAGCGAAAGTTCTGTTTCTGAAACTGTCATAACAAGCAATCAATAATATAAGCACAATCAAGCTCGGAAGCGCTCGTTTCGCCCATGGAATGGCAAAGGCCAGTGCAAGCAGCAATTGAAATAATAGGTTGTTTCGTTTTGGAGTGGGAAGTTCCATTTTCAGCTCTGCTGTATTCGTTTTATCTGCGGAAGATGATGGCGCAAGTGTGCATCCATAAATTCCAGTGCATGGATTATGGTCAGCATGCCCGCCGCCGGCTGACGAAATACCAGTTTATTGAAATGCGTCGCTTCTATCGTTAGAAGGAAAACTTCAAGCTCCTCTCTCAGCGCATTCCATTTTTGCAGCAGGTCTGTTATTGATGTTGAATTACCCGGTTCAGGCAGCACATCGGGAGCCTTGTAGCGTTCATCACTTTCTAGGCGGGTGTTGATGGCGGTGCTCTTTTCATGATGCTCCGCGGTAGCTTCATCTAATACGTCCCAACCTCCTGAACTCTTTTTTTTCATGTAGCCTAGTGTGCCGCCCTCCGAGGCAATCAAGTGCTCAACAACCTGTGCTATGCTCCATCCAGCGGCAGGTTGAAAGTGCGCGTCACAGGTGCTATTCGCAATGGCTGATTCCAGTGCTTGTTTAGATGTTTGCAGTTGCTTCCAGCGAGATAGTAATTCCGTATGCATGTGAATTAGGATTCAGTAAATAGCATTTCCATATGGGGTATATCGTCTTCGAGATATTCTTCGCTCACACGAACAAACCCGAACTTGCTGTAAAAGTCGTGAAGATAGGATTGCGCAGAGATACGAACCGAAGCGATATGTTGCTCGCTGAAATACTCCATGCAAACACGCATGAGTGCTTCACCTGCCCCGGTGCGACGCACGCTAGGAGAAGTCACTACACGACCTATCGACCATTCATAGTAGGAGACACCAGGCATTACAAGCCGTGCATAGGCGTATAGTGAGCCATCTTCCGCATAGCCGAGCACATGCAAGCTATTCAAGTCTTTGCCATCGACATCTTGATACGGGCAGTTCTGTTCTACTACAAAAACTTCGGCGCGCAGCGCGAGAATGGCATAGAGCATTTCGGTCGATAGCTCTTGCCAGGCGTGTATGTGCCAGGTGATGTTCATTGGGCGAAGATAGTTGGGCGTGCGAATCCTTTTATACAACCGATATTTGCACCCCATTTCTGCTCCCTATGAATTACCTCTCCGTCGAAAATGTTTCTAAGTCGTATGGCATTCACGTGCTGTTCGAAAACCTGACGTTTGGTATCGAGAAGGGGCAAAAGATTGCACTCGTGGCGCGCAACGGTGCAGGGAAGAGTTCGCTTTTTCGCATCCTCGCCGGACTGGATACACCTGATAGCGGTTTGGTAACGTACAACAAAGAAGTGCGCTTAGGTTTTTTGGCACAAGAGCACGGCCTCAACAATGCCACCACGATTCTCGAAAACATTTTTTCGGCCGATAGCCCCAAGACAAAGGCAATAGCTGACTACGAAAAGGCCGTTGAATCGGGCGATGAGAAGGAACTCACTCGAGCGCACGACGCCATGGACCGCAACCAGGCGTGGGACTATGAAGCGCGTGCACGCGAAGTATTGGGGAAGCTTGATATACATGATCTCGATCGCAATGTGGGTTCGCTGAGCGGCGGACAAAAACGTCGCATTGCATTGGCGAAAGTCCTCATTGAAGAACCTGATCTTGTATTACTCGATGAGCCTACCAACCACCTCGATCTGGAGATGATTGAATGGCTGGAAGAGTTTCTCTCGCAGTCGAACATGACCATTTTCATGATCACACACGACCGCTATTTTCTAGAGAATATCACTGATGAAATTCTGGAGATGGAAAACAAAACCATCTACCGTTATAAAGGCAACTTCTCGTATTACCTCGAGAAGAAGGCTGAACGCGAACAACTCGAAAGCGTTGTGCGCGACAAGGCTGAACAACTCTTCAAGAAGGAGCTCGAGTGGGCGCGTCGTATGCCGCGTGCACGCACGGTGAAGAGCAAGTCGCGTATGGACAGTTTCTATGAGTTGAAAGAAAGTCTAGTGCGCAACGACGATCCGGATTCATTAGAACTCGAAATCAACATGAGCCGCATGGGCAGCAAGATTGTTGAGTTTCACAAAGTGAAAAAGTCGTTTGGTAATACACAGGTGCTCGGCGGTTTCGACTACGTATTCAAGAACAAAGAGAAGATCGGTATTGTGGGCCGCAACGGAACGGGCAAGACTACGTTCCTCAACATGCTCACCAAGCAACTCGAACCCGATGGTGGAAAGGTTGTCGTAGGTGAGACGGTTGTGTTTGGTTATTACAACCAGCAAGGTATGCCGCTGAAAGATGGACAACGCCTGCTCGAATGCGTGCGCGAAGTGGCCGACTTTATTCCGCTCACCAAAGGCAAAACAATTACTGCTTCGCAAATGCTCGAGCGCTTCATGTTTCCGCGAAACCAGCACAGCACGTATGTCGAGAAGCTGAGCGGAGGCGAACGCAAGCGACTTCAATTGTTGCTCGTGCTCATGAAGAATCCGAACTTCCTCATTCTCGATGAGCCCACCAACGATCTCGATGTGTTTACGCTGGCAGCATTAGAAGAATACTTGTTGTTCTATCCCGGCTGCATGGTCATTGTGAGTCACGACCGTTATTTCCTGGATAAACTTGTCGATCACATTTTCGTTCTCAACGGCGAAGGTGATGTGAAAGACATTCTGGGTAATTATGACACCTACCGACGTTGGGAAGAACAAGAAGCTCTTCGACGCGCAGGGGTGCGAAAGGAGCAACAAGCGGAAGTCAAGGCAGAGAAGAAATCGGAGGAGTCAAAAGGAAAAGTTTCATTCAAAGACAAGTTCGAATACGATCAGCTCGAGAAGGAAATCCCGCAACTTGAAAAAGAAAAGGCCGAACTCGAACAACAACTCGCCGCCGCCGGAACCGACCACGATGCGCTACTAAAGGTTACCGACAAGCTTGGCAAAGTGGTTCAGGAACTCGATGCGAAAAGCATGCGCTGGTTGGAGTTGGGGGAGATGCTTGGTTGAAGGTTAAAGGTTGCAGGTGGGTCGCAAGGCAACATTGCCCTCGACTGCCTCGACCATCGTTGACGCACGGCCGTGAGAAGCAGAGGCCAGTTTGTTTAGTGAAAGTCCGGTCCCCGAGCGAAGCCGAGGGCCCGCAGCCCACTTGCCAATCGTCGATTTTTCTATTCGCTAGCGAGGACGCACTTCAGTGCATCCCGGATCGAGGGGTTCAGCTAAAACTGACCATTCACATCAATGGAATATCCCTTCACCCTTCACCCTTCACCCTTATCACCCACAACCCGCCAAAAGTCAACAGCCCATTAATCGCCAACATCTCAAACCCGAACTTATAACCACCCAGCCAGTGCACGCTAGTTTTGTCGATGATAAACGCAATGGTGGGCACAAAGAGGCACACCGCTGTGGAAAGTCGATCTTTGATAGCGTGCTTCGTAAAAATACCAAATGCAAATAGCCCGAGCAACGGACCATATGTGTAGCCGGCTATGTCGAGCAGAATGGTCACAATCTCTTTGTTGTTCTGAATCTTGAAGTACATCACGAGCAATAAAAACAATCCTGCAAAGGCGAGGTGTACTTTTTTGCGTATCACGCTCCGTTGCTCTTCGGTTTTGGAATTATTGCGATTCATACCGAGCACATCAATACAAAACGATGCAGTGAGGGCGGTAATAGCTCCGTCGGCAGAAGGGAACAGCGCGCTGATGAGTCCCACAATGAAGATGAGACTCACAATGCCCGGCAGATGCTGCATGGCCATGGTAGGGAAGAGGTCGTCTCCTTTAACATCGAGGCCTTTCGAAGCTGCATACAAATAGAGCATGCCGCCGAGAAACAAAAAGATGAAGTTCACCAATACCATGATCGTGCTGAACGTCATCATGTTCTTCTGCGAATCGCCCAGCGTTTTTACGCTAATATTTTTCTGCATCATCTCCTGATCAAGTCCTGTCATGCTGATGGTGATGAATGCGCCGCCGATAATCTGCTTTAGAAAAAATCGCTTGTCATTCACGTCGAAGTTGAACAGCGTGGTGTAGCCGGCATCACTCAGTTGACGCATGGCTTCGCCCAAGCCGAGATTCATGTCGTGCAGAATGTATCCCACACACACCACCAACGCGAGCAACATGAAAAACGTTTGCAGCGTGTCGGTCCATACAATCGTTTTTACACCGCCTTTGTAGGTGTACAACAGTATCATAAGCAGAATGGCAATGGCAGTTACCGCGAAAGGAATTCCCATCGCGTCGAGCACAAACAACTGCAGCACGTTGATCACGAGGTAAAGTCGAAGCGTTGCGCCCAGCGTGCGCGATACGATGAAAAGCACAGCACCCGTCTTGTACGCACGCATGCCGAAGCGATGCTGCAGATAGGTATAAATAGAAGTGAGGTTGTACTTGTAATATAGCGGCAACAGAATAAATGCCACGGCGAAGTAGCCGATGAAATAACCAATTACCACCTGGAAATAATGGAAGTGCGACGCGCCCACCGTGCCTGGCACCGAAACAAACGTGACACCCGAAAGCGACGTGCCCACCATGCCGAACGCAACCAGAAACCATGGCGCCGATTTGTTGGCCTGAAAGAAACTCTGATTGCTCGCATTGCGCGAAGTGCGCAGGGAGATCACGAATAGGACTGCAAAATAGACAAGCAGTACACTTAGAATAATGAGAGGCGACATGCAACGAATATCTGCGTGATGTTCGATTGCTTAGAGCATCACCTGCGCATTTTCTTAACAACCCGCTTGCTTGAAACTTCACTTCACAATGGTCTATTTTCGCCAGGTGAATATTCCTTCGCGTTACATAGAAAATGCTGTCGACCAAGTGAGCTCGTTACCGGGCGTTGGTCGCAAGACCGCCTTGAGGTTGGTGCTTGCGCTGCTGAAGCGAAAACCGGAAGACATCGAACGATTTGCGAATTCACTCACCGACTTGCACGCCAACACGCGATGGTGCAAGCAGTGCAACAATCTTTCAGATACAGATCTCTGCACCATTTGCTCATCTCCTTTTCGCGACAGTAAAACCGTATGCGTGGTGGGCGATATCCGCGATGTGATGGCCATAGAGGGCACGGGTCAATACCAGGGGAAATATCACGTGCTGGGCGGCATCATTTCTCCCATGGATGGCATCGGACCTTCCGATTTATTCATCGAGCCATTGATTGAACGTGTAGCAAGTGGTGAAACAACCGAAGTGATTTTAGCACTGAACGCTACGATGGAGGGCGAGACCACTGCGTTTTATTTATTTCGTAAGCTGAGTCCGCATAGTGTGAAGATCTCTTCTATTGCTCGTGGCGTTGCCGTTGGCGGTGAGCTAGAGTATACCGATGAAGTTACCTTGGGGCGAAGTATCATGTTGCGCACCCCTTACGAGGTTACCTTAAAACGCTAGTGTCCCGATTTGCCCTTTCAAAAACGTAAACAAGTAGACGGTCGTTTGTAAATTTGGCGATTGCCCAATGAAGCTCACGATTGTCATAGTCAACTACAATGTCCGTTATTTTCTTGAGCAATGTTTGCTTTCCGTTGAGAAGGCCATTGCAGGAATTGATTCGGAGGTATTTGTTGTAGATAATAATTCAGTGGACGGCTCGGTAGCTATGGTGTGCAATCGCTTCTCGTGGGTGAAGTGCATCGCGAACAAGGAAAATGTCGGTTTTTCGAAAGCCAATAATCAAGCGATGCGTGTGGCGGCCGGTGAATACGTTCTGCTGCTCAATCCCGATACTGTTGTGGAGGAGGATACCTTTCGAAAGGTACTGGCATTCATGAATGAGAACCCGGATGCCGGTGGGTTGGGCGTGAAGATGGTAGATGGCAAAGGTGTATTTCTTCCTGAATCGAAACGGGGGCTTCCATCGCCGGAAACCTCGTTCTATAAAATCTTTGGTATATCGCGTCTGTTCCCGCGCTCGGGCCGCTTCAATCGATATCACTTGGGGCATTTAAATAACGACGAAGTGCATGAAATAGAGGTGCTCTCAGGAGCTTTCATGCTTATGAGAAAAAGTGCATTGGATAAAGTGGGGTTGCTTGATGAGGAGTTTTTTATGTACGGCGAGGACGTCGATTTGTCGTGGCGAATTATTCAGGGTGGCTGGAAGAATTACTACTATCCGGGCACGCGTATTATCCACTACAAGGGTGAAAGCACCAAGAAGGGAAGCCTCAACTACGTCTTTGTGTTCTACAACGCAATGGCCATTTTTGCCCGAAAGCACTTTTCGCAAAAGCATGCCGCTACCTACTCGGCCATCATCCGAATCGCTATCTGGACACGTGCGTTTTTCGCCATACTCAGTCGATTTACCAAGCGCATAAGTTTGCCAATTGCCGACGCAGCCCTTATTTACTTGCTGATGGTCGTGATAAAGAACGTATACGCCGAGTCGCAGAAAAAAGTCTATGATGCAGATTTGGTGATGCCCGCCTTCATGAGTTATATCGCTATTTGGATGCTGTCGGTTTGGATGGGAGGCGGATACGATAAGCCCGTCAGACCTCTGCGCACATTGAAGCCGATTCTTATTGGTACAGCCTTTATACTCATTGCTTATTCTTTGTTGCCCGAGAACTTGCGTTTTTCCCGTGCACTCATCCTTTTCGCGCTGATGGCAGCTTTATTGGTTTTTATCTTGAATCGCGCTGTTTGGAATCTTCTTTTTAACCACAGTGCGGGTTGGTCGGATAAAGTAAACCAAAGCGTGGTGATTGTTGGTGGAAGTTCAGAGGTTAATCGAGTGAAGCAAATGCTAGAACAAATTCAACGAGCGCCATTGTACGTGCTCAGCATCGATCCCGGTTGTGAAGTCAACGGCAAAGCACAAAGTCTTTCGCTCCAGAATTTGGAGGAAATCATTCGTGTTCATCAAATACAACAGGTAATCTATTGCGCACGTGACATTGCTTCGTCGGAAATTATCGCATCCATGAGTGGTGTGAGTGATAAACGCGTGGAGTTCAAAATTGCACCACCGGAAAGTCTATACATCATCGGTTCCGGAAGCATTGAATCAACACTCGATGGAAGTATGATGGACGTCAACTCCGTTCAGCTTATTGCCAATCGACGCAACAAACGAGTATTCGACGTTGCTGTTTCCATCGCGGTTTTGCTCTTTTCGCCCTTGCTTGTTTTAATTCAAAAGCGGCCTATTCATCTTTTCAAAAATGCTCTCTACGCCTTGTTAGGGAGATACACGTGGGTAGGCTATTCGTCGAATGCAATCGAGCAGGAGCAGCTTCCGAAATTGAAGCGGGGAGTACTGACAACTACCCGATCGGAAGATGGCGCCTATCGTCGAAAAATGGATATTTTGTATGCGAAAGATTATCGGGTAGCAAACGACCTACGCATTGTCACTTCTAACCTGTCGTTATTGGGTTCATAAAATCGTCAGTACTTTTTGGTCATAGTGTAAGATTTACACTTAGATTGCCTCTGAATTTTATACCGAAACCATGAAGTTAGTTCTATTGCTCTGCGCAATTGTGATATTGGGTGTTTCATCATCAAATGCCCAAACCACCGTCAAAAAAACAGTCCTTCAAGCATTTTGGTGGGATTATTACAACAACAATTACCATGAGCGTTGGGCTAATTATTTGACTGAACTCGCGCCACGACTAAAGTCGATGGGTATTGATGCGGTGTGGATTCCACCTAGTTCAAAAAATAGAAGCTCCGGTTATGTGGGCTATGCACCTTTCGATCATTACGACCTCGGCGATAAATGGCAGAAGGGCAACACGCGCACCCGTTTGGGAACCAAAGATGAATTGCTTCGAATGATTGCGGTTATGCACGCGAATGGAATTGAAGTGATTCAAGATGTGGTGCTCAATCACGTCAACGACGCCGGAAGTTCGTTCGGCAATGGCGGGCAAGATTTTGCCACGCTTTCTATGGTTACGGAAAGTGGCTATAAGAATTTCAGATACGTTTCATACGCTACCCCGGCAACAGATGAAACTCAAACTAATTACTGGAATCGGAGCGGTCGATGGTCGAAGAACTTCACTAATTTCTATCCCAACCAATACAACAACTGCACAACGGGTGATATCTGCGCTTCCTACTTTGGTCCCGATGTAAGTTATGAAAGCACGGCATTCGGTCAGAGTTCGAATGTCACAGGGTTCAATCCGGTTCAAAGCTCCAACTACATGCGCGATGGCGCTCGCAACTGGATGATGTGGCTGAAAAAGCAAACGTCGGTCGATGGTTTTCGCTGGGATGCTGTCAAGCATTTTCCGACCAATATTCAAGAGGACATTACTTATAACGTGAAGTACATTTTGCCAACTTGGTGTCGCGGCGGTGAAGCGATGTTCAACGTGGGTGAATGGGTAGGAGGTAAAGGCGATTTGGATAATTATGTAACAACCATTGCCGCTCCAACCAGTGAAAAAATGACGGGTACTTTCGACTTCGGTTTGCGTGCATTCGATAATGCAGGAGGCTTGTATGGCATGGTATACGGCATGGGCAACTTCAATATGGCTAGCTTGCCGGGAGCTCAGCAAAATGAGCGAGTGCACTTTTATGCAAACTCAAACACATATGTGCATCGCACCGTTCCTTTCGTGAACAATCATGATACTTTCCGACCGCAATTGAGTAATTCAGGTAATTACACCGGCTGGAATACGGGCTCTGAATTATCGGCTCACATCGAACCCAACGAACCGCGCCTCTCGGGTGCCTATGCTGTCATGATGGCGATGGATGGTAATCCGCAACTTTTCTTTGAGGACCTCTTTGATATTGGTTATAATGGAAATCGTTGGACCCACGATCCGAAATCGTCGACCAGTCTTCCCGCTCGTTCTGATTTAGTAAACTTATTGTGGTGCCATCAGGCACTCAGTTTTAAGTCGGGGCCCTATCAGGTTCCTTATGCCGATGCCGATTATCTCGTAATTGCGCGCGCGGGAAGAGCAATTATAGGTGTAACCGACAATTGGTCGAACTGGCAAACAGCCTATGTATACACAGGTTTCCAGGCCGGAACGGTGCTCAAAGATTACTCAGGGGCGAATGGTTCAGTTACTGTCACTGTCGAAGCCAATGGATATGCAAGCATTAAGACGCCTCCGGTTAATCCAACATTGAATCCTGCAGGTCGAAGAGGTTACAGTGTTTGGGGACGAGTTGGTTTAGATGCTAGCATCTACACCCCTGCACGCAATGTGCGCACCACGCAAGAGTGGGAAATGGCCAATGATTTGGGCGATAGTCATGTTAGTTCCTTAGGACAAGGTGGAGCTATTCCCGCAAGCTCAACAAACTTCAGAACCGCAGGTAAAATCTATGTTCAATCTGGTAAGGTTGTCACGTATGTTTTGTATCCTGAAAACACTACTAAGAGCTTGTACATTGGACTCTACAATGCAGCGGGTTCTTTGTTGTCATCGCGTTCCGGAACGGGAACACTCACTCAAAACTATACTCCAAATTTTACGGGTTGGATTACCATTCGTGTTCGTAATAATTCAGCGTCTAATCCTTCGCAGCGCTGCTGGGTGAATGTCACATATGAAGCGCCTGCAGTCATTACCAATGCAAACGCAGCTTCAGCCGGAGGCGCCGCCTCTATTTGGACAGGCAACGGAGGAACATCCGATTGGAATGATCCTTACAACTGGGAGGAAGGTAAAGTACCGATGGACACTTCGTTGGTTATCATCGAAGCCAATGCATTTCCGCAGCCTGCAGTCGTTGGTGCGGCAGATGTCAATAAAGTAATCCTCGAAGAAGGAGCTCATTTGTTTGTTCATGGTACACTGAGCGTTCAATCAATCGAAGGTTTACCGCAAGTTTCCGGAACAGGCTCATTAATTCAAGGGTCGGAAACCATTTCACTGGCTACGCCCGTTCTTGCTCAGTTCGTTGTTTATCCGAATCCATTTGAAGATCGTTTCGACATTGCTGTCAATGGAGTGTTCGATGCTGACACACACCTGCATGCAGAACTCATGACTTCAGATGGTCGAATTCTTCAAACGTATTCTTCCAGCTTACCGGTCCTCAATGGCAATTTAAATGCAGACATGGCCGATAAACCGGTGGGTATTTACTTGCTTCGCATTGTGGGCGGTGAATCACAAGTATTGCGTTTGGTCAAGCAATAGTTTACTTAAACTACAAAGTCGCAAAGAGCCGCAGTTAAATAACTCGCTGCGGCTCTTTGTGACTTTACGTTAATACGACTTTGTAGTTCTCTCTGCGCCTTGGCTGTTAATCAAAAAAACCTCCAATCAAATCGCCAAACCGACTACATTTGCACCCGAACAAAAACGAATCCGTCTGTCAATGTCCCAGATAGAACTTCTACTGCCTAAAATGGGCGAAAGCGTAGCTGAAGCTACCATCATCAAATGGGTGAAAAAGGAAGGTGATAGCATCACGGCCGACGAGCCAATCATAGAAATTGCTACCGATAAAGTGGATAGCGAAGTTCCTGCACCGGAAGACGGAATTCTCTTGAAATGTTTGGTGAAAGAGGGTGATGTTGTGGCGGTTGGTCAACCGATCGCTCTAATCGGTGTTGGCGCTGGCGCATCGATTCCGGCTCCTGCAGCATCGGCAGTTCCGGTTGCTGCTCCTCAAGCAGAGGCAGTTGCCGCTGCGTCTATAGCTTCTCCGCTCGCTTCTTCAGTTACAGTATCAAGCAGCGACGATCGTTTTTATTCTCCGCTCGTAAAGAGCATCGCCAAAACAGAAGGCATAAATCAATCGGAACTAGATGCGATTAGCGGATCCGGTCAGGGCGGACGCGTTACCAAAAATGATATTCTCAACTTTATCGCTACACGCGGAAAGGCTCCTGAAGCAGCCCCGGCTGTGAAGCAAGAGCCAGTTGTTGTTCAGACGGTAACATCTACTCCGGCGCCGGCAAAACAGAAAGCGGCTATCAGCGTTGGCGGTAACGACGAAATCATCGAGATGGATCGTATGCGCAAACTCATCGCCGATCATATGGTGATGAGCAAGCAAACCTCGCCACACGTTACTTCTTACGTAGAGGCCGATGTGACGAACATTGTGTTGTGGCGCGAGAAAATCAAGAAACAGTTCGAGCAGAAGGAAAGAACTAAGCTCACATTTACACCCATCTTTATCGCAGCATTGGTGAAGGCTATCAAGGACTTCCCGATGATCAACATCTCGGTAGATGGTG
>JAIYBR010000042.1 GCA_027488435.1 Flavobacteriales bacterium | reverse complement strand
GATCACGCAGCAGACAGCAAAGAATGTTTTTTTATGGCCGGGATCTTCCAAATTCAGCAAGTGGATTCGTAAAGCCTTTGAGGTTTATTTCACGTATCTCATTGAATGGATTTGGGGCAAAGACCGAATCATGGAAGTCTACCTAAACGTTATTGAAATGGGGCCGTGTAAGTTTGGCGTTGGCGCCGCTGCTATGGATTATTTCGGAGTGACCGCCGGAAATCTTACACGCGATCAGGCTGCTCTTATAGCTGCTTGTTTACCAAACCCCAAAAAATATAGTGTGGCTAAGCCTGGCGCTTACATGAAAAAGCGCCAGGCACAAATTGCGCGTCTCACTCGACTTATAGGCGACGATTATTTCAAGCGCTATGGAAGTGAAATGGCAAAGGAGCAGCGAGAGGCAGCAGAGCGCGACGTAGAAGAAAAGCTGAAGCAATTGCCGGATGAGGATGTGCCTGCTATTGTTGAAGAGAATGAGGAAAAAGATCTTCAGCAGGATAGAAAGCCTGAGGAAGTCGCACCTTCCGATGGAACTGAAACCAATTCTGAGGTTGCCGATTCTACCTCCGCTCTTTAGAATCCGAACAAGCCACCTACTCGAAAAATCGGGTTGCTGTAAGGCGAGTTGGGGTCTTGAATGAGGTCATACATAATCATGGCGCTGAATCCGATTCTACCGCCACTGTTATAACCGGCACCTACTAACCATACCGGAACGTTGACTGCTCCACTATTACCATACTGATCTTTTGCTTCTCTTCGCAAAAGCTCGAATTCAGTGTGGGCAATGATTGTTTTTACGATATATGCTCGGCTCCATACACTACTACCGTACATTATTTCTTGATATCCTCCAGAAGAAATATAAGTTAGGTTGACGCCAACACCATTTATCCACCAATCGTTCATGCGGTAGCCTATCATGGGGTTTGCCATGAGATACGTTGTATTGCCCAGGAAGCCTCCCATATTTCCTCCAAAAACAAGTCGGTCACGAAAAGGGATTTTCGCCTGAGGAGTCTCCTTCCGCATGGTTGATGAGGCATAGTCTTCTTCTGTTGTTTTTTGAGCACACAGACGGATCTCAAGCGAAACGAGAGTGAGCATGAGAATGAATAAAAAGCGCATAGTCAAAAATAGAGTCAGTTCGTTCTTGTTGATGATTTCTTTGTTTCCTTCGCGCTAACTTTTGAATAACGCATGACTGAGCAGGAATTAGCAACACGTATTGTTGATCGCATGTACAACAACGACCCTATGTCGCAATGGTTGGGCATTGAGCGCATTCAGGATGGTCCCGGTGTCTCCGTTCTCCGAATGGTGGTCCGCAATGAAATGCTGAATGGCTTTGCAATCGCGCATGGCGGAATTTCTTATAGCCTTGCTGATAGCGCTTTGGCCTTTGCCAGCAATGCGCATGGAGTTCAGGCGGTGTCTATTGAAACTTCCATTGCCCATGTGGCTCAAGCGTGCGAGGGCGACGTGCTGACTACACGTGTTGAGGAGAAAAGTCTGACGAAGCGAACAGGTCTCTATCATGTCGATGTGATCAATCAAGAAGGAAAGGTGATTGCCTTCTTCAAAGGAACGGTCTACCGAACAGGAAAAATGTGGGAGGTCCAGCCCCTCGATTAATTAACGACGATACTTTACCAGTTGTTTGGCAAAACTCTTTCCCTGCTGCTCAATTACAATGTAATAGTCTCCTGTCGGGTAGGCCGACATTGCAATTGTTCGCTTATAGGGACCTTGTTCAAGCTTCTGTTCATCGTACAAAAGCGTATGACCTTCCCTGTCTTTCAGCATAACAGTGACGGGCTCTTTAGACGCAAGTGAAAATTCAACTTCAATGTCTCCGGTACCTGCATTTGGAATGAATGAAAGCTGATCGAAATCGAGCGAGTTGGTTTTGAGCTCAAGTAGTTTGAATTCTGCTTCATCCATTTCTTCCAGCCTAAGGAGTTCGCTCTGCTGAGGTGTTTCAAAAGGTGTGATATCGGCGCTGCCTTCTAGGTTTCGAAACAACTCCTGCATCTGTCGTTGAATGTCATCTGCATCCATGTTGAATTCAAAATCATAGAAATAGTTTCCTTCATCGTCCATGCCTTTGTAGTCATGGAATATCTGAAAGTCTTCGGATGTGCTCGTTTTACGTTTGCCGAGAGCTCCGGTCATTCTCTTTTCTTTACCATCGCGAAGTATGAGCATTTCAACCGAAGTCTCTGGTTTGCACTTGCGCACCGCGGCAGCAAGTGCAGCAAAGTCACCTACAGTTTCACCATTGAATTCGAGAATAACATCTTCGTCTAAAAGTCCCATAGATTCTGCGGGTGAGTTCGCTTCGACGCGAATGCTCACACCTGCTGTTGATGCTTTACCTGATGGAGTTACGCCGAGAAATGCCGCCTCTCCTCCCATGAATCCTTCCTGCGATAAATTGAATGGCTGCATGAAAGAAAGCGAATCACCCATGCGCGGATTGATCATGAGAATGGAATCGGGGCCAAGGAAGAGATTAAATTGATTTGCTGTCGATTCGTAAGCAGGTGATGGTTCGATAGTGGCTTTTATCTTCTTGCGTTTTCCTTCGCGCTCGATAAGCAGATTGAGGCTTCCACCTCCGGATGAGCAGCGTTGTACCGCATCTATTACTTGCTGTGTCGAGGTGATTTCTTCTTTATTCATCTTCAGAATCACATCGCCTGACAGCAATCCGGCCTTGGCTGCAGGAGTGTTTGGAATTACTTCGGTAATCGAAACTGATTTATCACTCTTGCACTTGCGCTGCTTGCAAGGTGTTTCGCGCAACATAATGCCAAGCGCAGGCTTGCGCTGAGCTGAACGTGCGCCGAGGAAATCGGGCATTACAAAGGTGCGCATGCCTTCTTTGGTTGTGCCAAAGTCTTTTTCGGAAAGGATATTGATTTCTATTTGCTGATCGATGATGCCCTCTTTTTCTTGAGGCTGGGCATTCAATTCGCGTAACACGTCTTCTAGGCTGTTACTGTCGTCAATAATTACCTCACGTGTTTCTTGCGATTCAACACCATTCACGTTTTTCTTGATGCGAATCTGCGCTTTCTGTTGCGCCCACATGCCGCCGGCAAGCAAAAAGCCGAAGCATAGTGTAAAGAGGAAAGTCTTTTTCATTTGGAGTACATTGACCGGAGGCGAAAGTAAAACGCGGCACGCACGCACGGGTGTTAAGACAATCCAAAAGTCTGTTAATGTCAGTCTTTGAAAAACCAGAGCATACGTCGCTGAATCAAATGGACATCGGTGTAGTAAAAATGAATGATGTCTTTGTAAGAGTATCCCAGTTTCGACATTCGCATAGCTCCTTCCTGGCAAAGGCCTACACCATGGCCAAATCCTTTCCCAGTAAAGACAACTTCATCATCGATGTAGTCGATTTCGAATTGCGTGGAACGTAGTTTCAAGTCAGTTCGCATCGACCGTCTTGGAAT
>JAIYBR010000262.1 GCA_027488435.1 Flavobacteriales bacterium | reverse complement strand
ATAGGCGTGCTGTGGTCTTCGTGCAGAATGACATGCAGGCCATTGTCCAGGTTGTATTCCTCGAAGCGAATATTTTGTGCGTGGGCCTTTGCGATGAATAAACATGCAGCCGTCGCAAGAATAACTTTACTGACTCTCATGGTGAAAATTTATGGCAGCCAAATTAGGCATAAGAATGTGGATTTAATACGAACGTTGATGAAAGGTTGAATACTTAGCAATTTCGGAACGGCAAAGGGGATAATCACATTCGTATTCCCGTTCTACCTTGCGCCAAGAAATTGACCGTATGAATATTCTGGATATATCTCAAAACATCACCTGTACCGACGCTGTTGATTTTATTAAATCCGGTAAGCTTTTATCACTTTCAGAAGCCGACACTTTGCGCCTGCAAAAAGTCCGCGACTATCTTGACGAAAAGTCAAAAAATCTGAGTACACCCATCTATGGCATCAACACAGGATTTGGCTCCCTTTGTAATACAGCAGTAGCCGGGGAAGATCTGCAAACGCTGCAGGAAAACCTTCTCCTTTCACATGCGTGTGGAATGGGAGAAGAAGTGCCATCGCACCTCGTGAAGCTGATGCTTTTACTTAAAATTCGCGGGGTGCTATACGGCAACAGCGGAGTTCAGCCTGCCACCGCCGAGCTACTAATAAAACTATACAACCACAACATTCTTCCGGTTGTATACACGCAAGGTTCGCTGGGTGCAAGTGGCGATCTTGCTCCCCTATCGCACCTGTGCCTTCCCCTTTTCGGACATGGTGAAGTGAACTTTCAAGGGAAAAGAATGGAGTCGATAGAAGCGCTTCATGCTTGCAAACTACAGCCTGTTAAACTGAGCAGCAAGGAAGGGCTTGCGCTCATCAACGGCACTCAGTTCATGAGCGCTTATGCCACGTGGTGTGTAGCAGAAGGAGAGCGATTAATGGAGCGTTCACTGGGCATTGCAGCGCTATCGCTCGATGCATATGACGGACGAATCGAGCCTTTCGATGAACTCATACATGCTGCTCGTCCGCATGCAGGCCAGCGCTATGCAGCACGTCGCATGAGAGAATTGTTGTCGGGCAGTTCCATAGCCACTCAATCAAAAGCGCACGTGCAAGACCCATACAGTTTTCGGTGCATACCGCAAGTTGTGGGTGCGAGTTTCGATGCGTTAGCTCACGTAAAAAAGGTGGTCGAAACAGAGCTTAATGCTGTGACCGACAATCCACTTATTTTCATGGAAGAGGATAAGATTATTTCGGGAGGAAATTTCCATGGTCAGCCATTGGCACTCGTGCTCGACTTTCTCGCCATTGGCCTCGCAGAGACAGGCAGCATTTCGGAACGCAGAACCTACAAGCTCATCGGAGGACAGCGAGGACTACCGGCCTATCTTGCACCGGATGCCGGCTTAAACAGCGGATATATGATTCCTCAATACACCGCAGCGAGCATTGTTTCGCAGAACAAGCAATTATGTACGCCGGCATCTATCGACAGTATTGATAGCAGCAATGGTCAGGAAGACCATGTGAGTATGGGCGCCAACGCCGCAACCAAATGCTTGCGTGTGCTCGATAATCTGCAGAAGATTTTAGGTATCGAATGGCTCACCGCTGCGCAAGCTCTCGACCTGCGTCGACCTTTGAAAAGCTCTGATTTAGTGGAATCACTTTATGATGAGTTACGCGCTGAAATCCCTTACCATGCTACCGATGTGTATCAGTCGGAGCGCATGCGCAAGGCTGCTTCGATGGTTTAATCACTTACCCGAACCTTTCAGTACGATGGCTACCGTGTAGAAGAGAATTTTGAAGTCCATAGCCAACGACATGTTTTCGATGTAGAGAATATCGAACTTGAGCCGTTGTATCATTTGGTCGACGTTTTCAGCATAACCATACTTCACCTGACCCCACGACGTAATTCCCGGTCTCACGCGGTGCAAGTGACTGTAGTGAGGCGCTCGTTGCATGATCAGATCGATGAAGTGCTGGCGCTCCGGGCGAGGCCCAACGAGTGACATATCACCTTTAATGACATTATAAAATTGCGGTAGTTCGTCCATTCTAGTTTTTCGCAAAAACTTCCCAACGCCGGTAATACGGCTATCTGAAGTGGAACTCAACATTGGTCCGTTTGCTTCCGCATTAGTATGCATCGTGCGGAATTTAAATATGCGAAATGGTTTACCATGTTTACCAATTCTTTCTTGCGAGTAGAGAATGGGGCCACGCGAACTGAACTTCACCGCAAGAGCAATTGAAATGAACGCAGGGAGAAGTAAGATAAGCGCAAGTGCAGATGCCGCTAAGTCGATTGCGCGTTTAACAGAAAACTGCCATTGAGGCATGATTTCCTGGTTGACGCGTATGAGCGGAACGCCGTAGATGCTGCTCATTTTAACCGAGCCACTCAAAATATCAAACATATCCGGAATGATGCTCACCTTCACTTCCCTTCCTTCGAGCAACGACAAAACATCCTGTAAGTCTTTATGGTCGCCGCTTTCCACGGCAACAATTACTTCTTCTACGTTGTGCGTTTCAATCAAACCCTGCAATTCATGGTACTTTCCTAGCAATGGGATATGCTTAGTCAAAAGATTGTCCTGTCCATTCACACGAACGAAACCGACGAACTTATAACCCGGCGAATTTTTCATGGCCAGAATCTCTTCGTATAGGGTTAGCGCTCGGTCATAACCCCCCACGATTATGGTATTGAAGCCAATCTCTCCTCGATGCACCTTCGATACGGTGCGTGAAGTGAGAAACAAACGGCCTAACAATGTGAGCATAAGATGAGCAAACCACAAAACCAAAAACGACTTATAATACTGACTGTAATACCTCACTTCATCGTCGAGCAATAAGAGAAAGAAAAGGATAATAACACCGATGGTACTTACAACCGAAACCTGAGCCAACTCTTTCAATCGGTGCCTTCTCAGAATGTCGGAATAATGGCCGCTTAAAGCATACAGCAGCAGCCAAAAAAGTGGAACTAACGCAAGCCCAAGGTAGAAGTTCACATCGAAATCGAGACGCACTTCATTTCCGAACTTTACCGGCTCGAGGTACAACTTCCGGTAAATATATAAGATTGTCCATGCAGCTGAGGCGGCCAACCAATCGGTTAGGATATAAAGCAATATTTTCCCTGCGTTCTTCATAATTCCGCCTATTTCACAATTTTAATATCGTCGAGATAAATGACTGGCAATGCCGCCTCGTTGCGTGAGCATTCAATAAAAAGGTTGTATGATGTGGCATTGGGATATTGCTTTGCAACCATGCCAAGGTCCATGTATATCTTATTCCAAATGGGTGGGCCCTCAGCACCCGACTGTGTGGGTGTTAAATAGAGAACGGGGACCTTGGTTGACGAGCCACCCTGAATGACGTATACACCCACCGAAAATGTATTGTTGCAGCTATAGTCCATTTCCAGAAATGCGACCGAACCTGATGTAACCGTAAAATAGTCCGTATCCAAATAACTTAGAAAGCCCGCCCCCGAGGGCAATGTGAAACGCCCGCAACGAATTCCTGAGGCTGGAAAACCGGGCTCGTCAAACCAATCAAAAGTTCCACCGTCATTGACAGATCCCTCCTGGAAAGCACTCGGGGATTCAAAATTCCTTGTGGCATCCACCAGAGCATTGTCGATATAACGGAAGCGTGGCTTGAGAATGTAAGTCTGTCCGGCCACAATATCCAACGTAGTATCGAATGACGTGTAGAAAGGATAGCGAATGCGGCTCACGCCCATTCCATTGTTTTTTATTCCCGGAAAAACATTGATTGTTTGCCTTCCTTGTTTCAGCAGTGGAAGAGAAACTGGCGTATCGACAACGCCTAAAATATCACCATCGGTGTAGCACCAAAAGTCTGTAATACCCGTGCTATTGCTGCCTTGAGAAGAAGTAGTGGTTTGAAAAGAATACTCACTGACCGAAATAAATGCCGGCACTAACTCACTATCAGAGCGCTTACACGAAATGGCCAGGGATACCACAAAAAACAGAATAACAGAAAACATCAAACTCCTCAAGCTCATTTCGAAAGGCCGATTTATTTTGGGTTAAGGCAGCAAAACTGCGCCCTCTTAACCACACATCCGGACAAAAATTGTGTGTATGTTGAAAAGTTACGGATTGGCTTAACTAAAGTCCTTCGGGGGAAGCACTTCAGGATCCTGTATCAACACGTGCTGCGCCATTTTCTCGAGCACCTGAAGAGCCACCTCGAGAGCACGGGTTCCATCTTGAAGAGAAACCTCCGGAAAATCATTGGAGTGAATGCACCGCGCCAGTGACGCCAATTCCTCGCGTATGGCGTTGGTTGCAGGAATAGCCGGTTTATCGAAAAGTATTTCCTTCTGCCCTTTCTCAGCTCCCAAATCTATGGTCACCGAAAACGGATCCGGGTCACCAACAATTTCTTTCATGCGAACAATCTCGGCTTCCTTCGTAAGAAAATCGACAGCGATGTATGCATCCTTTTGAAAGAATCGGGTCTTTCTCATGTTCTTGAGCGATATTCGACTCGCCGTGAGGTTTGCCACACAGCCGTTGTCGAGCTCAATACGCGCATTGGCTATGTCGGGCGTATCGCTTAGCACCGCCACACCACTGGCCGAGATTCGGCGGGCATTGGCTCCGGTGACGGAGAGAATGATGTCTATATCGTGTATCATTAAATCGAGCACAACCGAAACGTCGGTGCCGCGCGGATTGAATTGCGCCAATCGATGGGTCTCTATGAATCGAGGTTGATTCAGGTGCTCCTTTACTGCTTGAAAGGCCGGGTTGAATCGTTCCACATGCCCAACCTGCACTTTCACACCCGCCTCCTTCGCCAGACTGATAAGAGCCCTGGCCTCTTCCGACGTATTAGTGACAGGCTTCTCGATAAATACATGCTTGAGACTTCGAATGGCCATGGAAGCGCTTTCAAAATGATTTCCGGTTGGCGTGACGATATCGACCACATCGCATGCTTCGATTAGCGATTTCGCGTTGTGAAACGCCATGGTCCCAAATTGCTCGGCAGCGAGCTTGGCGTTTTCCGGACTTGGATCATAGAAGCCCACAAACTCATACGTTTCGGGCAACTCAATAATACACTTCATGTGTATCTTACCCAGATGCCCTGCCCCCAGCACTCCTATTTTCAGCTTATCGGCCATGGCACAAAAATTCATCTACATCGTGTCTACATTCCATGGTTAATTTTTAATTTTCAACAGCGCATGGCGAATGAAACAGTCCTGTAGTTTTAACCTTCGCTATGCTCGAAGATTCATACAGACATAAAGGACTCAGAAAGAAGCTCGTAGAAGAGATTGGCAGCATGGGCATCACAGACAAGAAAGTGCTCGATGCGATGAATGCTGTTCCGCGTCATTACTTTTTAACCAGTGCATTCCTGGAATTCGCCTATAACAACAAAGCTTTTCAGATCGGAGAAGATCAAACCATTTCGCACCCATACACCGTTGGATTGCAATCGAGCTTATTGCAAATCGAGCCGGGCATGAAAGTACTGGAAATCGGCACGGGCAGTGGTTATCAGTGTGCCGTACTCTGCGAATTGGGGGCGAAAGTGTACTCCATTGAACGCCATCGGCCACTTCACATTAACTCCAAGAAATTACTGGAAAAGATGGGCTACAAGCCCTACCTCAGCTATGGCGATGGTTTCAAAGGACTACCTGCCTTTGCTCCTTTCGATCGTATTCTTTTCACGTGCGCTGTGCCAAAACTTCCCGACACACTGCTGATGCAATTGAAACCGGGAGGAATTCTGGTCATGCCGTTTGGCGAGGGCGATATTCAGAAGATGATGGCCATAAAGGAGCAGGAAGACGGCAGTTTCACAACTACCTATCACGGCGATTTTTCATTTGTGCCCATGCTTGAAAAACGGGCTGCCAAGAAGTGATTAGTACATGAATTCCCACGCTGTGCGATAACCGGCAACGGATTCTACATATTCCAAGAGTTCACCAAAAAACCGATCGTTGCCCAGTGTCGCACTGTCGCCAATGATGACCAACTTTTTGCGCGCCCTTGTCATAGCAACGTTCATCCGTCGATAGTCTCGCAAAAAGCCGATTTCTCCCCTCTCATTGCTTCGCACAAGACTGATATAAACCACATCGCGCTCTTGCCCTTGAAACGAGTCAACCGTATTTACGGCCACATGCTCTGCGCCGGCAAACTCCTTTCGAAGCAAGTCGACCTGGGCGCGGTAGGGCGAGATAACAGCAGCATCCCACTGCTCTATAACATCCAGCGACAGTTGTTCGAAATGCTTGCGAAGTATGGTTATTTCTTCCGGGTTGCATAGCGAGGCGCCTTCTTCCCCACTTTGCTCTTCAAAGCCGCATCCGGCGGTATCAATAAACTCAAGTGCCATCGAATTAGCCAACAAACGCGCACCCACCGATTCATGCGCCGTCAATTCATTTTTGTAAAATTTCCGATTGGAAAATGCCATGATGGTTTCATGCATTCGATACTGAACATTGAGGAGAGCCACGTCGGGCAGGCGTTTGATTGCTTTTTCGAGTAGCGTTTCTGTGAGTCCTTTCGCTGCAGCCTCCTGGCTTTTCACTGTTGGCGGCAACTGAAATGGATCGCCCGCCATGACCACACGCTCCGCTCGGAGGATGGGCACCCACACGGCAGGCTCAATACCCTGACCCGCTTCGTCGATGACGACAGTGGAAAATCTTCTTCCCGCAAGATCATCCGAGGTAGAGCCAATGAGTGTGCAGGCAATGACCTGTGCCTCGTCGAGTACCTTTTGAATTAGATAGGATTCAAGCTCACGCGCTTCGCGGCTCATGGCGCGTGCCTCCTGAAAAATTAGTTTTCGTTGCTCAGCTTCCTCGCGGCCAAATGAACGTTTGTACTTTCCGCCCATTTTGCGCAGATCGAGCGCACGGCGTTTCAATTCTTTAATTTGTTTGAAGTCCTTCTCCTTTTGCAAGATTACATCGAGCGTGAGCGCGGTATTATCGGTTTCTACTTTGGCGAGATTACCTAAACGCACCACACGCAGTCCTTTTGCAGCAAGGCATTTGGCCAGGTGGTCGGTGGCGGCGTTGCTTGGAGCGCACACCATGATTTGCTTTTCCTCCTTCAACACTTCCAGCATCGACTCCACCAATGTGGTTGTTTTTCCCGTGCCAGGCGGCCCATGCACGATGGCAATGTCTTCGGCTGTACAAATCGTTTTCAGCGCTTGATT
>JAIYBR010000154.1 GCA_027488435.1 Flavobacteriales bacterium | reverse complement strand
TTCCATTTTTCAATGCTTCAAGCAAATCAGAAGTTTTGGCGTTCTTACCCCGTGCCGTATTGATGAAATAAATTGGTTTTGCAAACGAGTCGAAAAAGTGAGTATTGGCGAAATAGGTGGTTTCTTCGGTTAACGGCAAGTGCAAACTCACTATGTCGGCTTCTTGTTGGAGCATTTCTAAACTCACCGGTGTCGCATAAGTGTCGTTAAACGAACTCTTATATTTATCGTATGCCAGCACCTTCGCTCCGAATCCGCTGATCTTTTTTTTTTTTTTTTTTCCCATAACACCGTATCCAATAATACCCACTGTTTTTCCGGCTATTTCATGTCCGCGATTTTCTTCGCGCAACCAGCGACCTGCTCGCACATCTGCGTCGGCGCTTCGAAGATTGTTCATCAGCATGAGCAGCATGCCCAGTGCATGTTCTCCGACTGCATCGCGGTTGCCTTCCGGAGAATTGTAAACGGCTATTCCTTTGGATTGAGCATATTCCACATCGATGTTTTCGAGACCGCTTCCGCTGCGCGCAATAAAACGCAGTTCTGAGGCAGCATCGATGAATGCTCGGTCGATGGTGATTCGCGAACGCACCACGATGCCTGTGAATTCAGAAGCGATGTGCATCAATTCTTCGCGCTGTTTGCCGTAATGCAGCTCGCATGAATAGCCCGCGGCTTCCAGGCGTTGGTGAAGAATTTCATGAACGCTCTCGATAAATAGCACTTTGTTCATCGCGAGCAAAAGTAATTAATTCGAAAGGGGTTTGAGGTAGGACTGCAGGAGCTCCGCGGTGAGCAGTGGTTGCAGCACCATGTCGTGGTTTTTTTTCTCAGCATGAAATTCGGCCAGGTATTCTTGTTCGGTTTGGCCCGGCGTCGGAACGAGCAAGGCGCTGCACTTCAGCGCATGCAAATCCATGATCGTACTGTACCCCGATCGGCAAATGATGAGCTGCGCCGATTGCATGGCCGATGCCAGTTCTCGGTCATTTAAATGACTTACAATGCTGAGTTGTTTCATTTGCTCCGTTTGTTGCACTTCGGGTTTCCCCGTAATCAGGAGTGCAGGTTGGTCGAGCGTTGACAATATTTCTTTGAGTTGTTCTTCAAACACACTGCGCGCAGGCTCCGGCCCTGAAACAAGAGCGACAACTTGAAACGATGATTGGGTCGCGTGATATGTTTGATTTGAAAATCGCGATAGTGGCCCGATGTAACGAACACGCTTATCGTGATTTCCACCGCGAGAAAGTGCGCCACTCAGCGAACGATCATCTTCAAAGTCTGGAACGAGGATGGACGTGAACCGTTTTAAAATTCGATTCAGCATGAGACCCGTAATCAATCTCGACCAGCGTGGTCCTTGAATGTAAAGCTGATGCGTGATGATGGTACATGGAATTTCGTGGTGATGAAGCCCATAGCGGTTATCGCTATACACTTCGTCGATGGCATGCTCGATAACAATGCGATTCAGCCATCGATGTTCCGCCTGCACAACTGCCAGCAAACGAAACGCGTGCTTTGCAAAATGAGCAACCATGTTTCCATTGGTGGGATACGTGACTGCGTAATCGGGAATGTTGGTGAGCAGTGTAAGCGTCGGGTATCTGTCTTTCAACCAAGCAGCGCTGCGGCCGTTCGAGGCAAGAATCACTTCATGTCCTTTCTGCAGCAGATCATCTATGAGCACAGAGCATCGCGTGGCATGCCCCAATCCCCAGTCGAGTGGGGCCACGAGAATTTTGCGCTTGCTTTTGTTGTTCATGACGACTCTTACGTGGCTCGAAAGTACATGTATCTTTCCGCCCAAATTGCTCGGGTTTGGAAGAATTCTCTCAAGAAATCGACGAAAAGTACATGCGCATGGCACTGCGTGAGGCCATGCATGCATACGATGCAGACGAGGTTCCCATTGGCTGTGTCATTGTCTGTAAAGGACAGGTCATTGCGCGTGGTTACAACTACACCGAGCGATTACACGACTTTACGGCGCATGCAGAAATGCAGGCATACACATCGGCGTCTGAATTTCTGAATGGAAAGTCGCTGCATGAATGTACGCTCTACGTCACGTTAGAGCCTTGTGTAATGTGCGCGGGCGGCGCATACAACACGCGCCTCGGGCGCATTGTGTTTGGTGCCTATGACGAAAAGCGTGGCTTCAGCAAGTTTGGCAACCATTGCGATAATGGACAATCCATAGTGCACCCGAAATGCGAGGTAGTAGGAGGGGTGCTCGCCGACGAATGCGCTCAGGTGCTCACTTCTTTTTTTCGCGAAAAACGAAGCAACTGAACAATTGCTTTGTCAATTCAGGATGAATGGAGTACATTCGCGCCGCTTCATCCGTTAAGGTTGAAGGTCAGAAAAAGTACCGTCGTTCAATGAACCCTCGATTATGCAATTTTCACTATCCAAAGAGCTTCTGTCTGAGCTCCGCGAGTGGATTGCGGACGGTAAAGACACAGCGATAGCCCAAGCTACGATTGATGCGCATCCGGCCGATATCGCCGAGTTGCTCAATGAACTCAAGCGCGACGAAGCCGTTTATGTCTATCGTTTGCTCGATGAGGAGAAGGCGGCAGATGTTATGCTCGAGCTCGATGACGACGTTCGTGAGAAACTACTCTCGAGTCTTACGAGCCGCGAAATCGCCGAGGAGCTCATTGAGAATATCGATTCTGATGATGCGGCCGACGTGATTGCCGAGCTTCCCGAACAAAAGCAGGAGGAGGTAATTGCATTGCTCGAAGATGAAGAGCAGGCCAGCGACAT
>JAIYBR010000180.1 GCA_027488435.1 Flavobacteriales bacterium | reverse complement strand
TGTTGCCTCGCCGATGAACGAAAGCGAACTGCGCAATTTGATGTATACTGCACAGTATGAAAACTATGGTCCGTTTTCCATTCGTTACCCACGTGGTAACGGTGTTATGACCGAATGGAAAACACCATTCCAGTTAATAAAGCCCGGAACTGGCCGCAAGGTGCGATCCGGTTCAGATATCGCCATTTTAAGTATAGGCCCAATGGGTAACTACGCCCTTCAGGCATGCGAAGAGTTGGAACAAAGGGGCGTCAGTGCCGCGATGTACGACATGCGTTTTGTGAAGCCACTCGACGAGTTGTTGTTGCATGAAGTATTCGGCAAGTTCAAGCATGTCATAACCGTGGAAGATGGCTGTCTGCAGGGAGGCATGGGAAGCGCAGTGCTTGAGTTTATGGTCGACAACGGATATCAGTCGCAAGTTAAGCGCCTGGGTATTCCGGATCGTTTGGTAGAGCACGGAACACAAGACGAACTATACGCAGAGTGTCATTATGATGTGGCAGCAATGGTGGCAGCGAGTGAAGAGATGCTTCGCGAGTCGCTAGTTGAGCGACGAACTGCTTAATCTTACCTTCGTGCCATGGATGAAATTGTCAATAAAGTTGCAGCCAGTGGCCTCGTTACAATTGATCTTGAAGAGCTTTTCCCTTCGGGCGATCGCGCAAGTATTGATTTAGCCGAACAACTATGGCAAGGTCTTGCGCTTCGAGAAAAGGATTTTCGTGCGTGGATACAATCGTATGATTGGTCGCAGTATCAAGGAAAACATGTTGCTGTTTTTTGTTCGGTTGACGCCATCATTCCTGCGTGGGCTTATATGCTGGTGGCCTCTGTTTTGAGCGATTATGCCACAACCGTGGTGCATGGAAACACGAGTGAATTAGAGCGAGTGCTTTTCAGGAATATGATCGATTCGCTAGACGTGAACGAATACGTGGATAAGCGCTGTGTAGTAAAGGGGTGCAGTAATCTGCCGGTCCCACAATCTGCCTATACGCATTTGGTTTCAAGGCTTCGTCCTGTAGCGAAAAGCATCATGTTTGGAGAGCCATGCAGCACCGTACCGGTCTATAAGCGCGGTTAGTAGGCGCGCTCGTTTCGGCCTTCCATGTAATTGATAAAAGCGCGGTTTACAACACGATGACCTCCAGGCGTTGGATAGTGTCCGGTGAAATACCAATCGCCTGTATGTTCCGGGCAAGCGTTGTGAAGCCCTTCAATGGTTTGAAAAATGACCTCTACTTGTGCCTGAGTTTTTTCCGGGGTTACCAGTTGGGCGACTTTCGCTGAAATTTGATCAGCAGAAAATGCGGAGAATATTTCCCGAACACAATTGTGCTGTTCATTCTTCGGAAGCGTGTCCATCTGTCGGCATTTTTCAAGAATATCCGCTGTTGTGGCTTCATAAGTGCCCGCTTCCTTATGCAATGCAATGGCCGCTTGGAATGCAATGAAGTCGCCGAGCTTAGCCATATCAATACCATAACAGTCTGGGTATCGAATCTGTGGTGCGGAAGAAACGATGATTATTTTTTTAGGCCCTAGTCTGTCGAGCATTTTGATGATGGAGCGTTTCAATGTTGTGCCGCGCACAATAGAGTCGTCGATAACAACGAGTGTGTCGACGCCGCGTTTTACAGCGCCGTGAGTTGTGTCGTAAACGTGAGCCACCATTTCATCGCGCGCACTGTCCTGTGTGATGAATGTGCGCAGCTTAACGTCTTTGATGGCGATTTTTTCCAGGCGTGCCCGCTTTCGAATAATTTGTTCGATTGCTTCAATGGAAGCTTTTTCTCCGAGTGCTTTTATATCGCGGATTTTAACGTCGTTCAGATGATCCTCCAGCGCCTTCATCATTCCATAGAAGGCGGTTTCTGCAGTATTCGGAATGAAAGAAAAGACCGTGTTATCCAGGTCGTAGTTGACCGCCGCCAAAATTTGAGGAACGACATTTCTTCCAAGCGCTTGGCGCTCTTTATAGATAGCTTCATCGTTTCCGCGCGAGAAGTAAATGCGCTCAAAAGAGCAGGATTTTTTTTCACGAGGTTCGATGATTGGTTTTACAGCAGTTGATCCATTCTTTCGGATAACAAGTGCGTGTCCCGGAGTAAGCTCGTGAATATCGCCGAGCGAAGCATTGAAGGCCGCTTGAATAGGAGGTCGTTCGGATGCCACCACAGCTATCTCATCGTTTTCATACCAATACGCGGGACGGATGCCGGATGGGTCGCGAAGCACAAATGCATCACCATGACCAATCAGGCCTGCCATGGCAAAGCCTCCGTCAAAGTCGCGGGTAGCGCGCGTGAGCACGCGCTGAACATCGATGTTTTCGGAAATGAGTTGAGTGATTTTTTTATTATCGTGCCCCTCTTGTTTAAAGCGGTCAAAAAGCTGTTGATTTTCTTCGTCTAAGAAGTGACCGATTTTTTCCATGACGGTTACGGTATCTGCTTTTTGTTTGGGGTGTTGACCCAAGTCTATAAGCAGTTGGAAAAGCTCGTCAACATTGGTGAGATTGAAGTTTCCGGCTACCACCAGGTTTCTGGTCATCCAGTTATTTTCTCTCAGGAATGGGTGACAATTTTCGATACTGTTGCCGCCGTAAGTTCCGTATCGCAAGTGTCCCAGAAAAAGTTCACCGGTAAACGCGTAGTTGTCTTTCAAATATGCGGTGTCGCTGAGTTTGTCGGGGCGTGATCGCTCCAACTCTTCGAAGCGCGACATCACTTTGGAAAACAACTCGCGAATGGGTTGGGGGTCGTTGCTGCGCACGCGGCTGATGTAGCGTTTCCCGGGCGGCATGTCGATTTTAATGTTAGCAATGCCCGCGCCGTCTTGCCCGCGGTTATGCTGTTTTTCCATCAACAAGTACATTTTGTTGAGGCCGTAGAATGCAGTTCCGTATTTCTCGGCGTAGTGCTGAAGAGGTTTCTTCAGTCGGAGGAGTGCGATACCACACTCGTGCTTGAGTTGATCACTCATGTTGCGCGTGCTGGTCGAAATAATAATCGGCCTGCTAAAGAGCACGCAAAAATAAGCGGCGTAATTGGTTTGAGTTGCTACTCGGGAAGAATTAACGGATAAAGGTTATTTTCCGGACTTCAGCGGCGGTTCCATCGGTTGAGCCTGCATAGATAAGATAGACACCGGTTGCGGGTTTTGTTCCGTCGGAAAGCAGACCATTCCATATGGCTCTTCCACCCTCGCTATTGGTTTCATAGAGAATGTTGCCCTGGATATCGGTAATTTTTACGTTGGAGTCGTAAGCAAGACCATCGATGGTAATAGTTCCTTCGAAATCGGGTCGCACGGGATTGGGATACACGCGCACATTCGACATTTCGTTGTCGAAGTTGGTTGCGGTGGAGAAGAATCCTAAAATTCCGTTTTCGGTTGCAAAGAGAACCTCGCCATTTGAATGATTGATGGCAATATCGTAAACATTATTGGCAGGTAATGGGCTATTTTCTTCCGTGAAGTGATACACTTCATTAATGCCATCATCGCTGAACAGGTACACGCCGCTGTTTTTAGTTCCAATCCATTTCCGATTACTTCCATCTATTTCAATGCAGTTGATAGCTTCTGTTTCCAGCAGTATCTGGGTATTTCCGTCTTGCTGAATAAGAATTTGTTCTGCGTTAATTGTGCTTTGTTCGAAAATCGCCGGTGGGCTATAGAAAACCGCAAGTCCACTGGCGGTTCCTACCCACACTTCCCCGTCAAGGTCCTCTTCCATGCAAAGCACATCGCGTGAGGGAAGTTTTCCATTCCCTTCTTCGTCGGTTAGGAACTTGTAATTGTCGTCGGAGTATGTTCCAAGCGTATTATTTCCATTGAAAACAAGCAGCCCTTTGGTGATAACATTTGCCCAAACGTAGCCATCTTTTGAGACGATAATATCCGCAATGACTTCATCTTCTTCCAGCACATCTTCGAAGTCGTAGTCATAAAAAACGCCATTTCGATCGCGCGCATGTATTGCCTCGTTGGTGTAGGAGTTGGTGAACCATAACGTGCTGTTCTCGTCGAATGTTACACCACCCACAGCTATCCTTGTAAAGCCTTGTGTTATTCCGTCCGAATTAGCTCCAGCACTAGAAGATCCATTAGCCGGTGTCATCGAGAGAGATGACGCATTAATTTTTAATAAACCCTCTTCCCAGGATCCTCCGTAGACATTGGTATTATCGTTTGGGTCGATGGCAAAATCCATCATGTCCATGACGTATTGATTAGAGCCATTGAAATGGTTTCCGGCACTGTTGGTTGTGTCGGCAATAAGATGGATCCAGCTTTCATTTATTAGAGCAGAAATACCGTCGATGTTATAATTGGAACCCCAGTCGGCACGAACACCGCCGTGTGCTATCCAGACGTTGTCGTTGTACGTGGTAATTCTGCGGCAGTTGTCGCTTTTGGGCCCGAAGGGGCTTACCCTGAAGTTTTGCGTGCCGCTATTGTCTTTGAACTGAATGAGTCCTGAGCGTTTGTCGGCAACCCAGCTCTCCCCGTTGCTACTCCGAATAGCGTCACTGACATCTACTTGAGTTCCCCGATAATTGTTTACATATGTGCGATTATCAAAGTTGTTTTGACAATACCAATACGCGAAGTTTCCTGAACAGTAAAACCATTCCCCATTGCTCCAAATGCGGCTTATTCTGAACCAATCGATAGGTTGCCTGACGGCCCAGCTGCCTCCTACTAATGGCTTACTCCACACCTCGTCTTTGATAATGTCGCCATTCCCGTTTCTAACGGGTAATACGATAACCAATTCATTATTGAAGAATTCAATCTGTTTAGAGGTTTCATTTGTTGGCAGGCCCGATAGCGTAGACCAGTTTTCAAAGTTGGATAGAAACGGATTATTGACATCCGCGTAGCGCACTCCCTGGCTTGTAGTTGCAAATACTGTTTCATTGACGATGCAGAGGTCGTAAACAACGATTGTTTCCCCGGTTAATCCAAGGAAATACGTTTCTTTAATTTCTAATCGCGCCATGTCGAGCACTACAATTCCGAATCCGGTGCTCAAATAGACCCGACCATTGTAGGGATAGATGTCGTAGATGGTTTTATCGCCTACCAGCGAGCTGAATTTGATGTAAGGAAGGTTGGTTGTTGTGCGTTCGTTGAAGAAGTCGATATTTCCATTTTTATATCCGACGATCATATATCCGGAGGCAGCGTCATAGTTAATAGCACTGATACCAACATCGCTGAGCTTGTTGGTTTTGTTGTATCGATTGACCTCGCCGGAGTTTTTGTCGAAGGAGCATAATGAGTTTTCGGTTGCACCGTAAATCAGATTGCCCGCCTCACATACATCAATGAATTTATTGTATTGAAAGTGATCGCGCCACGTGCCAACAGCGCCTTGAGCAAACAAAATCGCCGGAGAAATAAGTGCTATAAGAATGAGAATTGGTTTCATGGTATGAATGAGCGCGGTTGAAACGACGAAGTTTTTCATTTCGTATGCTATGCGAAATTTAGTAGTTATCTTGATGAAACGAATTCCAGCCCTGAGCTTTTAACATGATGGTTTCACCCAGACGTGTGATGAGCCGGCAGCCCATCGAGTCGGCTGTTGCATGGCCAATAACTGTTAGGCTGGGGTTACCCTTTATTTTTTCGTAATCGGCGGGTTTGATTGTAAAGAGAAGCTCGTAGTCTTCACCTCCGTTCAGTGCGCACGTTACATGGTCGAGGTTGAATTCTTTGGCAGCCTCAATGGTTTTAGGAGACACTGGAATTTTCTCTTCGTATAAATCGAAACCGACCGTGCTGCATTCGGCGAGGTGTTTAATTTCAGACGCAAGACCGTCGGAAATATCAATCATAGAAGTTGGTTTCACATCGAGAGCGTTGAGCAGCCCATGAAGATCTCTGCGCGCCTCGGGCTTGAGTTGCCTTTCCAGCACATAGTCATAGCCTTCTAAAACCGGTTGCGCGTTGGGCGCAGCCTGGAAAACGGATTTTTCGCGTTCGAGAACTTGAAGTCCCATATAAGCGCCCCCTAAATCGCCCGTCACAACGAGTAAATCGTTTTCGCGAGCACCTGAACGTGTAACCAGTTTTTCTTCCGCTTCATAGCCGATTGCAGTTATTGAAATGACCAGGCCGCTGCGACTGCTTGTTGTGTCACCTCCGACCAGATCAACTCCATAATGATTGCAAGCGAGCAGCATACCAGCGTATAACTCGTCCACGGCTTCTAGCGAAAAGCGATTGCTAATGGCCAGGCCTACGAGTATTTGATGCGGAACGGCGTTCATCGCACAAACGTCGCTGAGGTTGGCTATTACGCTTTTGTAGCCTAAATGCTTTAAGGGCGCGTAAGACAAATCGAAGTGTACGCCTTCCACTAGCATGTCGGTCGTAACAACAATTGTTTCGTTCTCCGGAGCCTTTAGGATAGCAGCATCGTCGCCCACTCCTTTAACGCTTGTCTTATTTGTGAGCAATATGTGATCGGTTAGGTGCTGGATTAATCCAAACTCACCGAGAGCGGAAATTTCTGTGCGGTTTTCGTTCGACATAAAAGGACAGGATAGAAGAGAGCAAAAGTCGCAAATATTGTTGGTTTCACGACGATTCAAGGTTTTGATTCGCGAATATCTTTCACCATGAGCTGAAGTGTTGTTTGATTGTTCCAGTGGTTTTCTTCAATGGTATAGACCAGGTCTATCATGCCGTTTGACTGGAGCACGGGAGCCCATTTTCCTAAATCGAAACCAATTCCCTCTAAAGCTAGGTTAGGTGTTTTGCTCTGACAGACATGAAGCTTAAGGTGCTTATTGTTCTCTCCTACAGTTCGTGTAAACTTTTTGTTCTGGACATTTCGAGTAAGGAAAACCGGGCTTAGGTTTTCCGGGCCAAAGGGCTCGAACTGTTTGATTATTCGATGAAGCTTTTGAGAGATGTCGGTGAAATCAATCTCAGCATCATAACATAGGGTGGGGCTGGGACGAATGTACCCGAGTTTTTGCTGAATCACCTGATCGAATTTGGATCGAAAGGCATGGAAATTCCCGGCCTCTAAACTCAAACCAGCGGCCATGGTGTGCCCGCCGAATTGAGTCAGAAACTCTGAGCATTCACTCAGGCATTCGAAAAGATCAACACCATCGATGGAGCGGGCGCTTCCGGCCATTTTATGACCATCACTAACCATTACAATGGTAGGTTTGTAATAGGTTTCGACCAGCCGTGAAGCGACAATTCCGACCACACCTTTATGCCAGTTTTCATCGTATATCACGGTTGACAACGACTCCAGGTAAAAGGATTCGCCATCTATTTTTTCTATTGCTTGCGCCGTAATCTCTTTGTCGAGGCCCTTTCGCGTTGCGTTGTATTCCTCTATGGCTCTGCTCAGCATCTGGGCGTCTTCCTCAGAACTGCTCAAAAGCAACTCCACCGCTTTAGAACCATTGAAGATGCGACCTGCGGCGTTGATGCGTGGCGCAAGAATGAATACCACATCGGTTATTGTGATGGTTGGTTTTTGGAAGCCGGAGTGATGAAGCATTGCTGCGACACCCGGTCTTTGCGTTTCTTGGAGTTTTTGAAGCCCATGAAATGCCAGAATGCGGTTTTCGCCTGTAATCGGTACGATATCGGCACCGATTGAAATAGTAACCAGGTCGAGATAAGCAAATAGTGTAAGCAGGTCGATGGATTGCTGAATGCAGAGTGCTTGCAAAAGCTTGAATCCAACTCCGGCACCGCTCAAGCCTTTATATGGATAAGCACAATCGGGACGCTTGGGGTCTAACACTGCAGTTGCTTTTGGAAGTTCAGCGGGTTGATGATGATCACATACAATCACATCTATCCCCATCGAGCGCGCGTAATCGATTTTTTGTCCGTCGCGCACACCACAGTCGAGCGTGATAATGAGGCTGCAATTTTTTTCGGAGGCAAAGTCGACTCCCTTGAATGAAAACCCATAGCCTTCTGCGTATCGGTCGGGGATATAGTAAAAGCAAGAGACTCCTATTTCTGTCAGAAAGCTATATACCAGGGTTACCGCAGTAGTGCCGTCGACGTCATAGTCGCCATAAATCAGGACGTTTTGTTTTTGGTGAATTGCTTCAGAAAGTCGATCGACTGCAGCATGCATGTCGGTCATCAAGAAGGGATCGTGCAGATTATTGAGGTCGGGACGAAAAAACTGTCGTGCTTCCTCAAACGTTTCTACACCCCGAATAGCTAGCAAATGAGCTACGGTTGGGTCGACGTTCAGCGAATCGCACAACTTCTGAGTGGTCGACTCACTCGGCTTTTCTTTGGGTTTCCAGATCTTTTCCATGACGCGTAAATACGCAGTAATTTGTCATTTTTATGGATACTTATTCCCATGTGGAATAAAAGGATGGAAGCTTCGAAAATTAAAGCCCGTGCAACCAAAGTTTGGCGCAAGAGGACTTGTGTTTATATCTTCGAAACCTGATATTCCATTTTACTATGAGATTTCGTTCCTACGTTGTTGTGTTTATGGCAGTTTTTACGGCCTGTTTTTTTGTGGCCGGTTGCCTTAATGAAAGTAATAAAATTCCACCAAACTGTTATGACGGAGTACTCAACAATGGTGAGGAAAAAATAGATTGTGGTGGCCCTAAGTGTGTAGAGTGCGACCACTGTGAGAACGGCCGTTGGGATGAGGATCGAGGAGAGGTTTGGGTAGACTGTGGTGGAGAGTGTCCTGTTTGCCCACAATGCGCCAACGGTAAAAAAGACGGGGATGAAATAGGCATCGACTGCGGAGGTCAATGCGGCGGCTGCGAGCGTCTATGCGCCGACGGCTTGTTGAATGGTCTTGAAAGCGAAATTGACTGCGACACGATTGTCGGAGGTTGCACAGCTTGTCCTACATGTGATGATTTAACCATGAATGGAGATGAAGTAGGAATTGATTGTGGCGGTATTGAATCGGATTGCCTCCCGTGTTGTTCGACAGGAAACTGTCGGAATGGCACTAAGGACGGTGAGGAGTTCTTCGTAGACTGTGGCGGTAATTCTTGTCCTGATTGTGATACGTTGTTCTATTACAAGATAGAGTCAATTGATTACACCACACCGAAAAGCGTGTTCACGGCTCCATCTTATGACGATGCTACAGGTGTTTTGGCTTATGTGCTCGAAGATGCCTATGATACCGATCCGGACGCCCCACCAATTGCTACGGGTCGTTTATCGCTCAATATTACAAGACCGGCTACGGGTTGGGTTAGTAACATCGGTTATGGCTTGTTGGTAGACTTGACAGAAGTGCCAAACATTGGAGATCCAACACTTTATTCAATTGTATGGACAGATGCCCTTGGCTATACGTACACTTCAGCGCTGCCAGGCGGTAAGTGTCTATTCAAGATTTCTCATTTTGATGAAATTTCCATCACGAATAATGACTATTCTAATGGATGTAAAAAGCCGGTTGGTTTTTATCGCTTCTTCAGAGGGTCTTTCGAGGGAACGCTGGTAGCGGTTGATCCAACAGCTCCAACCCCGGAGGTTGAATTAAGCTTCGGACAATTCCAGTTTACCTTCCTGCCGTAAAATAACAAACTGAATGTAACATGCCCGTATGCGCATAAGCACATACGGGCATGTTAATTTTAGGCTTGAAGCGTCTTGAATTCATTGGCATGAGTATATTTGCGCCCCCAAAAAGTGAAACATCGCAATGAATCCAATGGTTAAAATACTCGCCGGCTCTGCTTCGAAATACCTGGGCGAGAGCATTGCGAAAGAATTTGGTGTTGAGCTCGGCAATGTCATCATCCAGCGATTTAGTGATGGCGAGTTTCAGCCATCGATTGAAGAAACGGTGCGTGGAATGGATGTCATCATTGTTCAGTCAACCTTTCCGCCAAGTGATAATTTAATGGAACTGCTGCTATTGATAGACGCCGCTAAGCGCGCGTCTGCCAAGCGTATTGTGGCCGTTATGCCTTACTTCGGATTGGCGCGTCAAGACAGAAAGGACAAACCGCGTGTGGCCATTGGCGCCAAGCTTGTAGCGAACTTGTTGACTGCGGCCGGCGTAGACCGTGTGATTACAATGGATTTGCACGCAGAACAAATTCAGGGCTTTTTTGAAGTGCCTGTAGACCATTTGTACGCATCGACCATTTTTGTTCCCTATCTGACATCGCAGAATATTCCGGATTTGTTGATTGCGGCTCCAGATACGGGCGGAACGAAACGAGCAAATTCATACGCGAAATTATTGGGAAGCGATTTGGCTATCTGCTACAAACAGCGCAAGGTGGCCAATCAGGTGGAGAGCATGACGGTAATAGGCGATGTGCAGGGAAAGAACGTGGTGATTGTGGATGACATGTGCGATACCGCGGGCACGCTTTGTAAGGCTGCGGAAGTAATGATGAGCAACGGAGCGCTATCGGTTCGTGCTATCTGCACGCACCCGGTCTTCAGCGGGCAAGCGTATGAGCGTATTCAGGATTCTGTGTTGAAGGAAATGATCGTTACCAACAGCATACCTCTGAAGGCCGATCGCCCGCAGGAGAAGATTAAGGTGTTGAACGTAGCCGCGTTGTTTGGCGGAGTGCTCACCAACTTGATTGACAACCGCAGCATCAGCAGCAATTTTATTATTTCGTAAATCAATTAATCTTTTAAATA
>JAIYBR010000258.1 GCA_027488435.1 Flavobacteriales bacterium | reverse complement strand
CGGTGCCTTCAGCGGAGAAGGGGATTACATATAAAGTGCAGATTTTGGCTGCACATCGCATTGTTGATAAAAGCTATTTGAGGAAGAAATTCTCCTTTGAGGAAGAGTATAATATTGAACACCACAACGGATGGGTAAAATACACCACGGGAAATTTCACTCAGTATAAAGATGCTCGAGATGCCCGTGTGAAAATTACGAATCAGAGTGAAAAGTTGCCGGGCCCTTTTGTGACGGCTTACAATGATGGAGAGAGAATAACAGTGCAGGAAGCCATATTGATAAGCAAGCAAATGTGGTACAAATAAGACTCAAGAGTTACTACAGCAAAATGCAACGGCATTTATAGTAGTATTTGGTTAATTAATATAGAATTTGTTTAGGTAATTTAGTTTGAAAATCCCCTGGCAACGGCCGGGGGTTTTTCATTTTAGAATGGGTATAGTATTGTAGGATTATAGGAGGACAGACAATGCGCTACTCCTTCGCTTATAGTTTAGAGTACTTTTACGATTGTGTTGATATTTGGAATGCTGACACCCCTGCAATCCTGCAATCCTACAATCCTAAAGAATGAACTGGCCCATCGCCCAACGTGGCTTTCTAAACTACCTCCGACTAGAAAAGTCATTGGCGGGTAATTCGCTCGAGGCCTATTCCGCGGATGTCGCCAAGTTGCAACGTTTTGCTGAAATGTCCCTCGGAGGAAAATCACCTGATCAAATCACTCTTGACGACGTTCGAGGTTTTTTAAGTATGCTGAATGACGTGGGAATAGCACCAACATCTCAAGCGCGTATTATCTCAGGGCTGAAAAGCTTTTACGGTTATTTGTTGTTGGAGAAGGAAGTGAAGTCGGATCCGCTTGAGCTAATCGACACGCCACGTGTTGGCAGACATCTGCCTGATGTGTTGAGCGTAGATGAGATGGACAAGATTCTAAGCGCTGTTGACCTCAGCAAGCCGGAGGGTACACGCAACAGAGCTATGCTTGAAATGCTCTACAGTTGTGGCTTGCGCGTTTCTGAGTTAATCGATGTGCGAATTTCTTGCCTGCATGCACAGGAAGGATTTCTACGTGTAATTGGAAAAGGCAACAAGGAAAGACTTGTACCCGTGGGAAGCACTGCGCTTCAATGGATGGAATATTACAAGGAACAAACGCGTAATCATCAGATTATTAAACCGGGTCAAGACGATTATCTATTTCTGAATCGACGAGGATCGAAGCTGTCGCGCATGATGGTTTTTAATATCATTCGCGACCAGGTTCAGAAGTTGGGCATTCAAAAACAAATTTCACCGCATACATTTCGACATTCCTTCGCGACTCATTTAGTTGAGGCCGGAGCCGACTTACGAGCGGTGCAAGAAATGCTTGGGCATGCCAGTATTACCACAACTGAAATCTACACGCACCTCGACAGGCATCGATTGCGCGAGGAAGTGATGCTGTTTCACCCACGCTACAAGGACAAGGGATAAGCAAAGAGTGGTGAGGAAGGGGAGCCTCACTCAGTACATCGACACTAATCACAACTTCACCATTCACCATTCACTATTCTCTACGTCTTCTTCCTTCTTCGACGATACGCATAGTAATGCATCACAACTTCAAGCGCTTTTTGGATAGCTTGGTTAATGGGGTAGAATTCTGCGAGCGTCGGATCAATCGAAGTAAGACGGGTATAATATTCACTCATCACCGGAATTTTTTTTCCGGCCTTTAATTCTTCTGTCACCTTTATAAATGCTTGCGCTTGTTCTTCCTTAATGAATTTGCAGGTCACGAGCTCGCGCTGGCCTTCCTTGTTTGTGCGGGCGGTAAATCCGAACAGGCGGCATATAAGTCCACGGTTTGGATACGCATTGCATAACCCTCCGAAATTGGTTACGTGCGGACGGAAAACATAGCAGAGGTTGTTGTGTTGATTTTGCAATTCCTCCCAAGCTTGCTCTGCACGTCCTTCATCGTATAATTCTAAAGCCAGCGGAAGAAATTCCAGAGGTGTACATTCAATATCCGGTTTCTTGCAACATTCGCCACAACCCGAAAGACAGTGAAGACCGGATGATTGCTGCATGGCATAAATCTCTTTATCGAGTCGGGTATAGACCCTCTTCACGGCTTGAACCTTTTCGGGAAGCGATTTCATTGTGCTAAGTTACCGATGCACGCCGGCAAGACAAGTCAAATTGAGGATTTGGAATCGAAAAACTTATCCCGGAAAAACGCGGTTGATTACAATGGTGCGGTAATCGAAGATCCCTTTTAATTTCTGCTCAACCCAAACGGCATGTGCTATTCGTCCTATGAAGCCAAACGGCATGGCGTAGTTCACAATGTCTGTCATGAGCACATGATCACCTTTGTCTTCGAAAATATGCTGATGGTGCCAGAAGGCATACGGCCCGAAGCGTTGCTCATCAACAAAGAAATGGCGGTCTTCACAGTGAGCGATTTCTGTGGTCCATCCGAAGCTCATGAAAGGTGCTGGTTGAATGCGGTAGTTGATGATCATTCCCGCATGCATCTTCTTCCCCGTAACATCGGTCAAAATGCGAAACTGCATATCATCGGGTGTAATCTCATTGAGATTTTCCGGACGCGAGAAGTATTCCCATGCCTTATCAAGTGTTGTGTTGAGTTTGGTTTGTCTTTCGAGCGTATAAACTTTCATGTTCTATCGGTATGAGAGTGAAACCGACAATGACGCTGAATGTTCGACTAAAATGCCTGAATTATGATTTCTTCAGTTGCTCCATTGCATCCTGCAAATCATCCGGGGTATTGACATTCTCCAGTTTTTCCGGGTGAGCAGCATGAATAACCTTTGCTCCGGTTTGAATGAGAACCTTTCGAGGGCAAGAATAACCCAATCCCATGAACGACATAATCATCGGGAAGGCCTTTGGTTCCCAAACAGCAATGAGTGGCTCGGGAAATTGGTCGAACGGACTTTGAAATGCGGTTGCCGTATGAAGCGATGATCGGTTCTCAATTAACTCCGACAAAGTTTCGCGATCGATGAATGGAATGTCAGATGCAACGACCATCCAGGCGTGGTTGGGCGAGTCCATAAAGGCTGATGCAACTCCACCCAGTGGCCCTATATCAATTAGACGATCGGCAATCGTACGAAATCCATTTTCTTGGAAGTAGGCCGCTTGTTCCGCCCTGCATGACACAAAAGGCTCTATGCCCATTTCTTCGCATATCGAATAGACATGTGCAAATTGTGGCTTGCCATGATAGTGGATGTGCGTTTTATCTTTTCCCATTCGCACACTTTTGCCACCTGCCATGATGAGGGCTTTCAGTGGGGGGGCGAGCAGAAGATTTTTTTTAATCAGGCCTAAGAGGTCTATGATATTCTGTTCATTGAAAACAGGAATATCGGCCCACTGTGGGAGAATTTCCCTCACGTAATCGGGAACCGTTTGGCAGCGATTGGTGGTTACAATTGCGATGACATTCGAGAGCTGCGACGATCTTTTTTTCAGCGATGCTTCCTTGTCGGGGTCGCAGAAAATGATTTGAGACGCGGCCTCGAAATGATTCCCGTTTACAATGACGAGATCGGCTTGTGAAAGAGCCAGGTGTCTGTTGATGATATCTCCACTTGAATGCTCGTCGATACTCACGGAATGCTGATTATCGGTCCAGCGTGAAAGAAATTCGGAAGCCTCGGTGGGATGATGGTTCGCATCAGCATAAACCACGCGGGCAGGGGAGAGCGAACGATTGAAAACGGCAGCCCATTGGCCAATAATTTCGCATGTGGTACCCAGCAATGCCACTTCATGTCGGGCAAACTTTCCGAGTGTCGGCTTTTGAAGGTCGGCGTGTTTCTTATGCATGTCTCTTAAAGTCTGATTTGCCTCCCGTTTTTTCCAAAAGTTGCAAAGGGCCTATACGGATATCGTGTGACAAAGCTTTACACATGTCGTATATGGTCAACGCTGCTACGGAAGCTGCCGTTAGCGCTTCCATTTCAACGCCGGTTTTG
>JAIYBR010000212.1 GCA_027488435.1 Flavobacteriales bacterium | reverse complement strand
TTTGATGGCATTCACAATCGTGAGCGGATGCACTCTGGGCTTCGGTACTTTGAACGAAAAGAATTTCTGCAACGGAAGGTTGAAACCATGGCCGTGCATGTAGTTATACAGCGCCTTTTTTAAGCCATCGCTATACTGCTCATGATTGGCGCCTTGCGAATCTTCGTGATACAAGTCGTTGTTCGCAAAGCCCTTGAATTCAGGGCCGGTGCGAATCACGCCATACTTCTCAGGGTTCAATCCAACGGGACTGTGAGCCGTCATAGCAAACTGATGCCAATGCGCGCTGTGCAGCAAACCCTGCTCGAAAAGCATTCGCACGATTTCCAATGAGTCGATGGTTTCCTGGTCGGTTTGCGTTGGAAAGCCATACATCAAATAGGCGTGCACCAAAATGCCTGCATCGCGAAATCCTTTGCATACACGAGCAACTTGATCGATGGTCACACCTTTTTCCATGAGCTCTAGTAAGCGTGGGCTGGCCACTTCCAATCCGCCTGTAACCGCAATACACCCCGATGCTGCCAGCAACTTGCATAAATCGGGCGTGAAGGTTTTTTCGAATCGTATGTTTCCCCACCAGCTAACTTGCAATCCGCGTCGCAATATTTCCAATGCCATATCACGCAAGGCAAGTGGCGGAGCAGCTTCATCGACCAGGTGAAATCCTGTTTCGCCTGTTTCGGCAATAAGTTGCTCCATCTTGTCGACCAGCGCTGTTGCCGGCGATTGCTCGAAGCGTGAGATATAGTCGAGTGATATATCGCAGAAGCTGCACTTCTTCCAATAGCAACCATGCGCAACTGTGAGTTTATTCCAACGGCCGTCGTTCCACAAGCGATGCATAGGGTTTGGCATGTCAATCACCGACAAGTATTCCTTCAAGCGCAATCCCTCGTAGGTGGGTGCCGGTAATTGCTTGTGGCTGTAGTCACCACCGATGCGGTTGTTCTTGTACGTTACTGTTTCGTTTTCGCGGATGAAGGTGCGGATGTATTGCGCGGGCTTGTCCGCATTACGAAGGTTGTCGAAGAGTGCCATCAAAGGACCCTCGCCATCGTCGAGTGTGATGTAGTCGATGTAGTTGAAAACGCGCGGATCGTAGAGGTCGCGCAGTTCGGTATTGGGATATCCACCGCCCATGGCAATCGGTACATTGGGGTGGTGTTGCTTGATCCATTGAGCGCATTTGAGAGCGCCGTATAAGTTGCCTCCGAAGGGCACGGTGAAGCCAACGAAATCAGGTACTTCGTGTGCGAAATAGTTGCTCAGTTCACTCAGCAGCAACTCATCGAAGTAGTTGTTGGGCGCTTGCAGTGCTTCTTCGATGGGATCGAAGCTCACGGCGGTGCGTGCAATGCGTTCGGCGTATTTGGAAAAACCGAAGTGCGGACCCACCGTGGCTTGAATGAGATCGGCCACATCTTCGAGGTACATCGTGCATTTGTATCGTGCTTTGTCTTGCACACCGATGTGTCCAAAGAACCACTCCAAATCGTCGATCGTTTTGAAGCGATTGCCTTGCGGTAAGTAATCGGAATTCGCTATGCGATAGGCAAACGAGTAGTTTTTGTTCTGCAGAAAATCGATGACCGTATCGATTGTCGCTTCGTATGCGTCGCGACGGAGTAGTGTATCGCGCAGGTGTTGCGGCAGATTGAAGTTTCCTTGTTCAATTGCATCAAACAACAACTGAAAGCCCTCGCGATTGAACACGCGAAGTACCAGGTCCAATCCCAAATCGCCTTGTCGGAAAGCAATGCCCTTCTGCTTCAACAACCCGCACAGATAGGCCGTTGCCGGGTAGGGTGTGTTGAGCTGCGTGAGAGGCGGGATGAGTAGGATTGGGCGCACGGGGGGCGAAGATAAGTGTGAATGGCGAGTGGCGAACGGCGAGTGGCGAATGACGAGTGGCGAATGACGCGGTACTATCCGCGACGGCACACGCGCAATGCACGAAAATTCCTGGCTTGACCGTACTTAGTACTTTGTACTTGGTACTTTCGGTTACTCGCCATTCGCCACTCGTCACTTGCCACTTCTAAAACACCGCCTTCGCAATCGCCTTCGTGCTCTTCGCCTTGCCCATGGTGTAGTAGTGAAGCACGGGAACGCCGGCCTTCATCAGTTCTTTCGATTGTTCGATGCACCATTCGATACCAATGTTGCGCACTTCTTCCTCCGACTTGGCTTTCTCGACCATCTGCACGAGTTCATCGGGCATGTTGATGTGGAAGTGATGTGGGATGATGCTCAGCTGCGAGCGACTTGCTAACGGTTTCAACCCGGGTATGATGGGCACGTTAATGCCTATTGCTTTGCAGTCGTCCACAAATTTGAAGAACGCCTGGTTGTCGTAAAACATTTGTGTCACGATGTATTCCGCGCCTGCGTCCACCTTCGCTTTCAAAAAGCGTAAGTCTGAATTCATGTTGGGCGCTTCAAAGTGTTTTTCGGGATAGCCGGCAACACCAATACAGAAATTCGTTTTCTGCACGTCTTTCAAATCGGCGTCGATGTATTTGCCGTTGTTCATGTCGACTACTTGCTGCACGAGCTCATTTGCATAAGCATGACCATCGGGATCGGGTTTGAAACGGCCCTCACTCTTGATGGGGTCGCCGCGCAGTACGAGCACATTATCGAGACCAACGAAGTTCAAATCGATGAGTGCATCTTCGGTGTCTTGCTTGCTGAAGCCACCACAGATGATGTGCGGAACGGTGTCGACCTTGTAGCGATTGCTAATCGCCGCGCAAATACCCACGGTTCCCGGGCGCTTACGCACGACGCGTTTCTCGAGCAATCCATTTCCTGCATCTTTGAAAACGTATTCTTCGCGGTGATAGGTTACATCCACAAAAGCAGGTGAGAAGTCCATCAATTCATCCATCGTTTCGAACAACGAATTGATGTTTTGTCCTTTCAGCGGTGGAAGAATTTCAATCGAGAAGAGAGTCGATTTTGCTTTGGCAATATGTTCGGTAACTTTCATGTGCGTAGATTATAGGATAACAGGACTCAACCATTTCTCAGCCATCTCGGAGCTGATGCCTTTGCGGCGGGCGTAGTCGTTTACTTGTTCGTGATTGATTTTATTGAGCCCGAAATATTTCGCATCGGGGTGCGCGAAGTAGTAGCCGCTCACCGATGCTGCAGGATGCATGGCCATCGATTCAGTGAGGGTAATGCCCGTGGTTTCTTCGACGTTCATGAGATCCCAGAGGGTTTGTTTTTCCAAATGATCGGGACATGCAGGATAGCCCGGAGCAGGGCGGATGCCGCGATAGGCTTCGTCGATGAGCTGCTCGTTGGAAAGATGTTCTTGCGCATCATATCCCCACAGTTCTTTACGCACTTTCGCATGCATGTATTCTGCAAGCGCTTCTGCTAAACGATCTGCGAGTGCTTTGGCGAGTATGGAGCTATAGTCGTCAAGGTTTGCTTCGTGTTTCGCAACGAGTTCTTCCAAGCCAAATCCTGCGCTCACAGCAAAACACCCGATGTGGTCTTGAACGCCGCTTGTCTTCGGTGCAATGAAATCGGCGAGAGCATAGTTGGGTTGACCGGCTGTTTTGCGTGTTTGTTGGCGGAGGGTGTGGAATGTAGTGTTAGGCCCAAGAATCACATCATCCCCTTCACTAAACGCACTGAATATCCCAACCACAGCCCGTGCTTGTAGCGAGCGTTGTTCGATGATTTCACCAAGCATTTTTTGCACATCGGCAAAGAGCTGTGTGGCTTGTTCGCCCACCACTTCATCGGTGAGGATTTGCGGGAAACGACCGGCTAATTCCCATGACTGGAAGAAAGGCATCCAGTCAATATACGGCACAAGCTCGGACAGCTCGATGTTGCTGAAGACATGCACTCCCGGTTGCGCGGGCGCTTGAACAGTCGTTGCATCGAATGTGAGTTGTGCTTTGTTCGCGCGCGCTTCTTCCAATGAAAGCAAGTTCTTGGCTTCGCTTTGATTGGCGTAGTTCTCTCGCACACGAGTATATTCAGTGCGCAGGTCTTGGATGTATTGTTTCTGTTGGTCTTTGCTCAACAAGCTTGATACGACCGTTACTGCGCGGCTCGCGTCGAGCACGTGAACGACAGGATGCTCGTAATGTGGTTCAATCTTAACAGCAGTATGCACACGTGAGGTTGTCGCACCTCCGATAAGAAGTGGCATGTTCATTTTTCTGCGTTGCATTTCTTTCGCGACGTAAATCATTTCATCGAGCGATGGTGTAATGAGCCCGGATAGACCGATCACATCCACATTCTCTTTGATCGCAGCATCGAGTATCTTTTCGGCTGGAACCATCACGCCGAGGTCGATGATTTCGTAGTTGTTGCAGGCAAGAACAACACTCACAATGTTTTTCCCAATGTCATGTACATCGCCTTTAACGGTTGCCATGAGAATCTTTCCGGCATTGCTTGAGGCGGTTCCTCCGGATGCGCGCAGTTCATCTTTCTCTGCCTGCAGGTAAGGCTCGAGATAGGCGACAGCTTTTTTCATCACGCGTGCACTTTTCACAACCTGCGGAAGAAACATTTTGCCAGAACCGAATAAGTCACCCACGATGCTCATACCTGCCATGAGCGGTCCTTCGATTACATGCAGTGGTCGGCCATATTTCTGTCGAGCTTCTTCCGTATCTTCATCAATGAAATCGATGATGCCTTTTATAAGTGCATGCGATAATCGATTTTCGATGGAAGCATTTCGCCATTCTAAGTCTTGCTTCGATTCCTTCTTGACCGACTCTTTGTTTTTGTCGGCATAGTCGAGCAAGCGTTCCGTCGCATCGTCTCGTCGGTTGAGCACTACATCTTCGACCAGCGTGAGCAGTTCTGCCGGAATTTCGTCATAGACCTCTAATTGGCTCGGGTTCACAATTCCCATGTCGAGGCCGTGTTGTATACCGTGATAAAGAAATACAGAATGAATAGCCTCACGCACACGGTTGTTGCCACGGAAGGAAAAGGATACGTTCGAAACGCCGCCGCTCACTAAGGCGCCTGTCAGGTTCTTCTTAATCCACTCTGTAGCCTGAAAGAAATGCACAGCATTATTGCGGTGTTCTTCCATGCCTGTTCCAACGGGGAAAATATTGGGGTCGAAAATGATGTCGGTAGGCTCGAAGTGCACTTGGTCAACCAGCACTCGATAAGCACGATTGCAAATTTCAATTCTGCGCTCCAGTGTGTCGGCCTGGCCTTGTTCATCAAATGCCATTACTACTACGGCAGCGCCGTAACGTTTAATCTTCCTGGCTTTTGCAATAAAATCTTCTTCGCCTTCCTTGAGTGAAATCGAATTAACAACACCTTTGCCCTGGATGCATTTTAATCCAGCCTCGATGATTTCCCATTTGCTCGAATCGACCATAATGGGAATACGTGCTATGTCGGGTTCGCTCGCAATCAGATTAAGAAAGCGTGTCATAGCTCGCACTCCATCGATTAGGCCCTCGTCCATGTTGATGTCGAGGATTTGAGCACCGCCTTCCACTTGTTCTTTGGCAATAGCAAGTGCAGCATCGAATTGATCATTCTTGATAAGCTCCAGAAATTTTTTGGAGCCCGTCACATTGCATCGTTCACCAACATTGATGAAGTTGGATTCGGGTGTTGCGAGCAACGGTTCCAATCCAGAGAGGCGAATCTTATAGTGAGTTTTTTCGTTCGACATAAATCTAAAGGCTTCAGGCGCTAACATCGGTTTTGCGCGGTTGAAAATGGCTGGCGATGGTTGCAATGCTCCGAATATGATCGGGAGTTGTTCCGCAACATCCACCGAGAATGTTCACGATTCCTTTTTCGCAGTACGACTTCACGAGCTCTGACATTTGATCGGGTGTTTGATCGTAGTGTCCCATAGCGTTAGGAAGTCCTGCATTGGGGTATGCGCTTACACAGCAATCTGCATGTTTGCTTAGCACCTGCACATATTGCTCAAGTTGCTCTGCGCCTAGCGCACAGTTAAATCCAATGCTAAATAATGGAGCATGCGACATGGAAACGAAAAACGCTTCTGCTGTTTGTCCGCTCAATGTTCGTCCGCTGGCATCGGTGATAGTGCCGCTTATCATAAGAGGTACTTCAATGCCGCGCTCGTCACACACTTCCATAGCCGCGAAGAGTGCTGCTTTTGCATTCAGCGTGTCGAATATGGTTTCGATTAGAAGGGCATCAACGCCGCCATCGAGAAGGCCTTTGATTTGCTCGCTATAGGCCTCCACCAGTTGATCGTATGTTATAGCCCGGAAGCCCGGATCATTGACGTCGGGAGAAAGCGAAGCCGTGCGGTTGGTTGGCCCGACAGCACCTGCTACGAATTTGCGCAGCGCGCTCGGATTTTCGTTTTGAAATCGCTCAGCCGCTTTGCGAGCACACTTTGCAGCAGCCACATTCAACTCGTAAGCAAGCTCCTCCATGTGATAGTCGGCCAGGGAGATGCGCTGTGCATTGAATGTATTCGTTTCAATGATATCCGCTCCTGCCAGAAGATATTGATAGTGTATTTCTTCTATGATATCTGGGCGTGTAATGCTTAGGAGATCGTTGTTGCCTTTTAAGTCGCCTTGATGGTTCACGAATCGTTCTCCCCGAAAGTCATTTTCTTCCAGTTTGTATCGTTGAATCATAGTGCCCATGGCACCATCGAGTATAATGATTTTGTGATGAGAAAGTTCTTGTAAAGTCATAGCTTCGGTAAGTATACTTTAGCAAGAAGTGGAAGGGAGAGGGGCACATCCAATGTGCTGCCTCATCTTTCCCTCTTTGAGAGGGGAGGAGTTGGCACCCAACTTTTATTGGGTTGCCAGGACATCACAGGGCCTTTTCCCTCCGTCCTTCTTGATAAAGCGGTGCGAATATAGGGTTAGTTCGTATTGAACGCGTCTAAGTTGAAATTAAACCTAGCGATT